>CAZKUR010000026.1:0-47627 GCA_964556005.1 uncultured Ignavibacteriaceae bacterium
CAACAGCACGGATATTCCAGTTATAATTTAAGCCGAAATCATTAAGATGCTGCCATACTCCTGAGTCATTTACAAAATCGCCGTCAGGATCTGCCGGGCCTGCATCGACGCCAAACGGATAGCTTGCACCTGTAGCATCTTCAACCTGCAAACAAACCCATAAGTCATTGCCTGAAATTGGAATGTAAGAACTTAGTTCAACTTGATTCCAATCTCCAAGTGTCAATGAAGCTATATCCAGTGTTTGACTGAGCAGCAGGGTTCCGGGATCTGTTGATGTACCGGCGTCGTAAATCATAATAGTTAAACCGGTTGCTGCTTGAGAATAGAAAAATTGGACGTATTGAAGTTCACCGCCGGTATATGTACCCATAATTGACGCTCTAAAACGCGCACCGCCGATAAATGTTGTACCGCCATCTCCAACAGAGTTACCGGCATTATCGCCGTCATAATGAATGATTACCAAATCGTTTGGATTTTGGAGATTTGTACCGGAAATTGGGTTATGTGTTACTGCAAAATTTTGACCATACCCAGCCGAATATAGGACAAAAGAAAAAAGCAGTGAAAAGAGAAAAAAGTGGAAATATTTCATGGGACCTCCCTCTTGAGTTTATTTAATCATTTGGAGCTTTGAATATCTTGTAACTAACGTGCAGCTCCTTTTACATATTAATAGCATAACAATCGAAGTATTAAAACTATTATTAACTATAAATTAAGATAAGAATTTTTTTTTATAATTATCAAATAAAAATCCAAAAATTTTGTTAATTATTTATTAAAAAATTGTTAACATTTATGGGAAAAATTACTTTTGTAAACTATAAGTATTTCTAAAAAAGATGTGAATTTTGATTCTATGTTAAGTTTTATAAAAAATTAAGTGACGTAATAAAACTATTAAATGAAACAACTTCTTTCTGATAACAGAAAATTTTTATACATAGTTCTAATTTTTTCTTAATTGTTTTTGAATTATGTAAAAGTTGAATCAAGGAAAATATTTTTAGTAAAATTAAGTCTCTAATTAAATAAGAAAAGCCGGCCTTATTCAGACCGGCTTTAATTTTAAAAGAAATTACTTTAAGAATTACTTCATTAAGATCATCTTCTTAATTGAAGTGAAATCTTTTCCGTTATTTCCTTGAGCTTGTAACCTGTAGAAGTATACACCGCTCTGCAAATTGGTAGCATTGAAGTTAATTGTATGATTTCCCGCTGCCATATTCGAATTCAGTAAAGTAGCGATTTCCCTACCCAAAATATCGAATACTTTTACGGAAACTTTAGAATCGGTAGCGAGACTAAAGTCAATCTTAGTAGTCGGGTTAAATGGGTTTGGATAGTTCTGCTTTAATGAGAAAGTAGCAGGAATATTTACATTGGCAGTTACTTCTTTTGAATAAGAGAAAGAACCGTCAAAATCAACCTGTTTAATTCTATATGTATATGCACCGTTAGCTAATTTACTATCGGTATATCCATATGTATGAGGCTGAGAAGTTGTTCCGTTACCGTTAATAAAGGCTACATCCTGGAAAGTGCTGTTCCCGGATTTTCTTTGAATCTCGAATCCTTTGTTATTGGTTTCAGTAGCAGTTGACCAGTCAAGAACAACGTTCCCTTGATTTACATTAGCATTAAATGAAGTCATTTCAACTGGAACAACAAGAGACAAATTTACATCATCTATATACCAAAAGTTAATATTGAATGAGTCTCCACTGTACCAGAAAGCTACTTGCATGTTATCAATAGCGTTGAAATTTACAGTGTCGGTTTCCGGACCGTTGCTTTGGCCGTTTGATGGATGATCGTAAATCGTAGTCCATGTTGAACCACCATCAGAAGTTATTCCAACTTTCAAGTCATATGGATCTCCATACCAGTTTTCATATTGCTTGAAAATTAACATCATAGCATCACCTACATGGCCTGTAACTACATTATTGTTCATAAAATATGAATCACCAACAAAAGAAGGAGACCAGCTAAATTCCAATTCAGGAGCAGTTCCGCCTGCATTGTTGGTGGTTGAAGATAACCAGTTTGTTAAGCCTAATCCAACAGCCGTCCAGTTTGATATATCATCAAAATGATCATCTATGAAAGTTCCTTGAGGCAGAACCTGTACTGTTCTGAAGTGCCAGGTAGAACCGGTAGTAGTTCCGGTACCATCAGTTTCATCTACTCTCCAATAATAATTTGTGTAATCAGCTAAAGGTGTACCAGGATCTATTGTTGTAACCGGAGCACCGGAATAAATTGAAGTCATGCTGCCGGGATCTGTTCCGAAGAATACTTCAATTGAAGTAGCACCGGATGGGTTATCCCATGAAAGCTGAGTATTGACATCAATATTGGTTGCACCGTTTGCAGGAACCGGGTTTGTAGCTTGACCTGGTCCAGGAATTGGGCCGTATTCGTTGTTTATTGCAAATGCACTTATTTCAGCAGCTCCCCAATCATAAAGTAAAGTAGTAGCACCGGAAGCCGGGTCCATTGTTCTTAATTGAGCTGTTCCGGTTGTATTATTGTAAGCAGCTAAATAAATTGTTCCGGTAAATTGATCGATATCCATATCTTGTGCGTAGTTAGCATCAAAACCAAGCGGACCTAAAAGAGAAGAAGTTCCGGCTACTGGATCAAATGTATAGGCGTTATCATCAATTAAATCAAAACCATAACCTACACCTGAAGAATTGATAGCTATACCAATCATCGCTCCGGTAGTGTTTACAAAACTGGCAACCAGTGTAGCAGTAAGAGTACCCATATCCAATGAGTACAGATTATTTGTAGTACCAAAAACACCGCCGCAAATGTAATAAGTATCGTTTGCAGGATCGTAAGCAAGACCGTTAACATTTGCACCAGATTCCATACCGGTAATTGGACCGAGTAAAGTAGCCGTACCAGAAGTTTCGTCTACTTGGTAAACAGAACTCGGGACACTGGGATCGATATAATAATAATTAAGGTCGCCGCCGCGAACTGCAGCCGAAGAATAACCGGCTGGAGGAGCCCAGGCAGCTACTGTTGTCCAGGGTGTTCCGGCAGGTAAAGGAAATGATATAAAATTAGTTGAGAAAGCTTCCCAACCATAGCCCGTATCGCCAGGGGGCATAAGAGCTGGCGTATGATTCCATTGAACATTCGGGTTCTGGTGAACCGCAGGTGCCTGACGATTACTTGGTAAACCGCTTTGTGCCATTGTTAAAGCAGTAAAGCCGAATAGTAGACACACAACAAAAAGCAATCTGTGTAATTTAAGCATAGAAGAGACCTCCTAAAATAAATGAAGAGATGGTGTTAATTAAGTTATTTAGTGAGTTTAAGCTCCCTTTTGGGAAAAAGAATCTGTAGCTTTGTAAAATCATTCCAGAGAAAAAATTGTAATTATAAAATCATTTAATAGTTCTTTTATTATATAAATTTATTTTTAATCTGCGTAATGAAATAAATTTTAAATTGATAAAAGCCAATTAACAAGGACAGTACGAAAAAAATCCATCGTAAACTTTAACTAGAAAATGTACGCCTTAACATGCATAACTTAATGATATGTAACTTCTCTTTTTAGTCAGAATTTTAAAAGGGTTGAAAATTATATCAACATATAATTTTCAGAAGTAACATTAAAAAAAATTATCCTAATATGCAAGAAAAATTCTTTATAAAAAAAATAAAATATTAGTATATTAACATTCTTTTAAAATAAAGATGACAAATTGTATCAAAGAAATAACTTTTCTCAATTAGGCTCATTTGAATTTATTTCAGCAATTCATTCTTTTTCATTGAATCATCTGCCAATTTCATTTTATACGAGATAAAACTTTTCATAAGATTTTCGTCATTCAAAGAAATAATTTGTACTGACAATAACCCTGCATTCTTTGCTTGATTTATCCCAACTGTTGCAACGGGAACACCGCCCGGCATTTGAACGATGGATAATAGTGAATCCAAACCGTCTAAAGATTTTGATTTAATTGGGATTCCAATAATGGGCAGTGGAGAATAAGCTGCGGTAACTCCCGGCAGATGAGCAGCACCTCCAGCACCTGCGATGATAACTTTAATTCCCCGTTCGTGCGCCGATGAAGCATACTCTGCAATAATCTTTGGTGTTCTATGCGCCGAGATAATTTTTATTTCATAAGGAATTTTAAATTGCTCCAGAACCGCAGCAGCTTCTTTCATTATCGGGAGATCCGAATCACTGCCCATAAGAATTCCAACGACTGGATTATTTTGTCCCATTCTAAATACCTCTTATAATATTTTCACTTGATATTTTTTTCTTTTTAAAATTGGTAAGCATTTAATTTTAAAATGACTTTTTCAAAATAATATAAAGGACCTTTAAATGAAAATTTTAAAATAAAAAAGGCCGCCTTTTAAAGACGGCCTTCATTCAAAAATATTTTGATGAAATTAATTTCCAAACACGTTAATAACCCCGTTAATATGTTTAGACTGATCGATAATCTTTCCGTCACTGTTCACTACTCCAGGATGACATCCGGCACAGTCTTTTAATGGTGCATATTTATGACCAAGCGGAGGCAAATTATGACATGTTCCGCATGAATCTTCCGTCTCATCTACAGTAGTCCAATTGACAGTTTTGTTGTTCCCCATCATTACAGCCTGCCCATTTACCATGACACTGTCGTTATACATGAATTGATCTCCAGCGACAGTAGAATCTTTATAGAAAGTAAAATTTCCATGACAGTATGTATTTGCACAAGAGTAATTTTCGGAATCGAATGTGGGGGCAGCTCCGTAATTAACTGCAAGTAAATTAAACACAATTCCGCCCGGTATATCGGGATTCAAATGTCCCGGTTGATAAACCGAATCCGGAACTGTATGGCATGTACCGCATTTTATTGAATGGCCAATAGTATTAGTGTATAAATGACTAGCATGCGCACCAACGCCAGGAGAGGAAGTGGAGGTATTTCCATCAGGATCTCTCGGAGGTGCGATTTTACTTGCATCATTAAAATTTCCGTGGCAAGTATTGCACGCTTCCGGCCCGTTAGCACCAGTATGACATTTTAAACAACTTACACCCGTTAATCCGCCGGTGTAATCTCTTGCATGGCATTGCCAGCATGTACTCATATCCCAATTTGAATTTCGAATTAAATTCCCATGGAAATTCGGTGATGTCTTATCAAGTATACCGGATTGATGAGCAGATGTACTTACTTTCGGCGGTGTAATATTATTATGCAAATCACTGCAGCTTTGTAAGATAAATGCAGCGAAAGAAAGAAAAATTAAAATTACTATAAAGCGCTTCATGTTAAATTCCATTTTTATTTTGCCCCGTGACAATACCCGCAGAAGCCAACCCCTGAAGGTGAATTCGGTGATGCACTTGTATGACAATTATAACAAATTGAACTGCTTGATGTATGCCAGTCGCCATGATCATCGCGCATAAAGTTCGGAGGATGGGTTCTGGGATTTGTACCCTGAATTCCATCTGGGTCCATGTGGCATTTTATGCAGGTCGGATCTCCTCCTTGAACATCATGGCAAGCCACACAGCTTTCAATATCTCTTTTTGCAAGAGTAGCATGCATTCCGCCGCCGGAGCCAATCCCATTGATTATAAAGTTTGATTTGAAATGCGAAATAGGTTCAACACCGCTCATAGAAAAATCTTCATTATCTCCCTGATGGCATTTGACACAAAAAGTTTCTACTTGATGGCAAGTTTGGCAATTATCGATTTTACCTTGTGCATCAATTCCGTGAGTGTACACATAATTCAAATCATGCACTCTCGAAATCTGCTGTTGTTTTGTTCCATCCTTAAAATTACCGGGTGCATAAGGTTTATAAAAATTATTTTTCGAATTATTCTCGGTAATTGTATTTGTTGCATCATGACAGGTACCGCATGAATTATTATTCTCATTATGACACATAGAACAGTTTGCATCAGCTGCATCGGCTGCAAATTTATGTGTTGAAATAAAATCAACTTTTTTATGCGTTGGAGGAACTAATTCAGCAGTAGAAATATGACATCCTTCGCAGGCACTTGGTGCAATTTTCGTATCGCCATGGCATGAGTAACAATCTTCCATTTTTGGAAAAGGCTGGGATGCATCTTCGGCATATTCAACTTTTGTGACGCCTTTATGGCATTTTTCACAACTAAGTTTTTGTTTATCTAAATGAAAACTATGATTAAAAATTAAATTCGGCTTTAATTGGTTAAGCGATTCATAAACATCTTTATAATGACACATTGTACAATTTGTATCGGCTTCAACATCATGGCATTGTGCACAGTCATCCATTGTTGGCAAAAGCATATCGGATAATGATGTACTTTTTGGTACCGCAGTGTGGCATGATGCACAGTCGGTTATGTCGGCATGCAGCTTATGAGAAAATTTTATGATTGTTTTATTTCCACCCTCAGCACTGGAATCCCCGGGTGAAAAAGCTGTAAATAATAATATTGCAGCAGCGGTTAATAATGTAAAAAAGTAAAATTTTAATTTCATGTTACATTGCATTTAAGTTGGTATTAAACCAATAATTTAGTTTCAAGAATAATCTGAAGTCATTCTTGTATATCTTATTATTCATAAATTGACCCTGGACATCGAATGAAAGTGTTCTATAAGGCCGTACATTAAAGCCTGCAAGCAAAGTTGTCAGATTATCCCTTGGGGAATCTTCGGTCAGTTTATAATTCGTATAGCTTAACCCGGCAGAGGGAGTTAAATACCCGTTAAAAAAGGTGTATGCCGTGTATATCGAAATTGCGTCCATTTCACCTGCATAGCCCAAGTTTTTACGATAACTTAAACTCCCATAATTTGAATTAAGGCCTAATGTAATAGTTTGTGAATTTGCATCTTTATAGGTTACATTTCCAACTTTACCAATGATTGTAAAGATTTTGTTTAATGCATAATCTCCACCGATTTCAATGTCCTGAGTATTCCCGTAATCGAAAACAGAAAATATTGAGTTATATCTGATCTTCGGCTGACGGTAATTATAATACACATCAATTCCGAGTTTATCAATCTGGTCATATCTCCCGGAAAACTCAAACTTAGATGCCTGCATGAAATTTAAATCATAATCGAATCTTGTATTAATGCTAAAATAATTTTCAAGATCGTAAGATGCTTCTGCTGAAGCAAACTGATATTGATTTGATTTACTTTCAATAAGGACCTGAATCGGATTTAACTGCGGATCTAACCTTGTTGCATAATAAGGATCGGATTGAAAATTTTTGTCGATATAGCTTAAGCCGAATTGAAAATTCTCGACGGCATTCGTTACAAATTTTCCGCCCAGTATGAAATTATCATTCCAGTTTTTCGTAATACCGAATTTCTGATAAGCCGGAACATTAGCCCCGTAATATGCAGAAAATCTATATTTATCCTTTTTTAAATCAACGGTAGCCCCGTCAAAAATTCCGCCGGCCACACTGTTGAACAAAGGCTGTCTTCCCAGTTTTATGGTAGCAATATCCAGTAAATTTCTGGCTTCGAGATAAAGATTATAAAACCTCAATCTCGGATCGTTTTGTAAATCCTTTGATAGTTCCCCTTCGTAATTAAAAGATGATCGCAGTGAATAATTACTTTGATTTATGTTCAAGCTCAACATCTGAAATGCTCTCCAGTATGAACTTGAATTATTTACCGTATCGTATCTTTCAAAACTATATACGGATGAAGAGAACCTACCATTAATATTTTGCGCATTAACAGTAATAAATAATAAGCACAAAAAACCGGTGGAGATTATTATTTTTTTCATTTATTTTATTAGCTATTCTAAAGGATATCCTTCGATATCCGGTTACTCTTTTACTTCTTTGGTATTTGATGTTTAATCTGTGCCCAGTACTTTTCGAAATCGAATATTTTTTTCGTTGGGCTGTTTGAATTATGACATTTTACACATAACTGTTTAGGATCGGCATAAAAGACTAAACCTTTTTTTACAGCTTCGTCTTTATTCTTCATAACCGAAAGAGACTTATAATCGCCGCCCGGCCCATGACAAGTTTCGCATTGTACGCCATCGGCAACCTGGAATTTAGGCCCTAAAAATTTCGCATCAACATTATAACCTGAAGCATGGCACTGTAAGCATGAATCAACTTCAATGGCAGGTTTATCAAATCCTCTTTCTTTGGCAATTTTATTTGCTTCGTCTGTTTTTAATAATTCATATGCATGTGCATGTTTGCTGTGCTGCCATATATCAAATTGTTTTCCCTGCTTATCAGTGTGATGACACATAAAGCAAGTTTTAGCGCCGACGAATTCATGAGCAGGTGTCTTTGGTTGATCTACCTGTCCGAAAATAAACATCAGCGGAGTTAACAGCATCAGGATAAATGATAATGTTTTCATATCTTTGACTCCTATTAACAAATAGTTAAAAAATAGAACTAATTTTTAAATCAAGTAACAAATCTGAACTCCCTAGTTAAACATATTCTAACTGACAAAAACTATATTGATTCCAATCTTCAATACATTATAAGCAACCTTCAAGGATTAAGAAGTAAATACAGCGGGTAACCTTGAAGGTTTTATAAATTATTTTATCAATACCATCTTCTTTACCATATTGTAGTTATTGGATTCAATACGGTAGAAATATATCCCCGAAGCATACCTGCCGGCATTCCAGGTTATTTTATATTTACCTGCTGACTTATAAGAATTTTCCAGTACAACTACTTGGACTCCGATTGCATTATAAATTGTTATTTTAACATTCCCCGGTTTAGCTATTGAATATTTTATAGTAGTCGTCGGGTTAAACGGATTCGGATAATTTTGATCCAACGAATAAGTAAGAGGTGTTGTTTTTTGTTCATTAACAGAAGTAGTTGGATTAAAGCGGGCAATAGCATCCTGGAGCAGCTTTTGAACTAATAAAGTATTGTGTACTCCAAAGCTGCCTTCGGATTCGCATGCATTATAATTATAATTAGCTTCAAGGAATGCATCGGTTGACGAATCCGCATGTGAAGCAGCATCCAGCTTAGCTTTTAATTGAGCTAATAACTGTCTTGTTTCTACTTGTTTATTATCGAAATTAAACCTTAACTCGGGATTAGAAGTATCTACACCGGGATTAGTATAAAAAGCCTGACCGTGGCAGCTTGGTTGTGCACAAGCAGCTACTCTTGGTTGAAATGTGTGCCCGGTATATGCAATTCCGGTTGCAGGATCTACAGGTGTTGCATGAACATGGCAATCGATACAACGGTTTGTTGCTGCGTAAGTATGCGGAGAGTTGCTGTAATTCACACCCGGATAATGATAGCCAAACAATGATGAACCAGTTAAACATTCGGAAGTTGTATGATGCGGGGTAGTATGAATATCAACCGAATCGATTCCTGCAGTATGGCACTTATCGCAAATATTGCTCACATTGGGAATTATCGGTACTCGCAGTTGTGCTGTATATTTCTTCTCGTGCGGGTCATGACATGCAACGCAGGCTAAAGGCTGCAATTGTCCTTCAGGCTGAAATGTTGTACCGTTGTAAGTGCTGTCTGTTAAATAAGCAACAAAATCCTGGGCGGTATGGCATCTATAACAAGCTCCGTTGTTCTGTCTCGTAAAAGTTGAAATCAAACTGTTTGCATGAGCAGACTGCTGCCATTCTTCATAAAAAGGATGATGTGCACCCTGATGACATGTTCCGCATAAAGCTGCGGAATAATTTGGAACGTTAGTAGTGCCAAAGCCCCAGTGATCAGTTGAAAGTGTTCCATCCGCATTTCCCATAGGGCCATGGCAGACTTCACACTGAACATTTTTCACTTTGTTGAATTTTTGAACATTGGTAATTTGATATTCGTTATTTGGAAGTGAATCAACATACTCGTCAGCTCCGTAATTTGTTACATTAGGGTTCCAGCCCGTATTGTGGCAAGGTAAACAGCTATAACCGAGAGTAGATGCAAGAGAATCCATTGCATAGGAATGTTTGGTGGTTATCCATTCTTCATAAACCGGCGAAGCTCCGAATTGTGGATTATGACATGAAGCGCAAGATGTATTCGCCGTGTCTGCCGGGGTTCCGACACCAAAGTAATAGTTTTGACCAAAAGTATAACTTAGGCCCCAAACAATAATTGCAAGAAATACAGTAAAGAAAATTTTCATATAGGCCCCTGACAAAAATATTTAGCCATCAAACCGAAATAATTATTTTTCAAAGACATTCGACTGTCTCAAAAATTCTACCAAAGCAAATAATGCAGAATTTGATAATAATCAACTTTTCGTATTTCACAATTGAGAAAGGTAAAAACACCAATTCTCATGCTGGAGAACAAAAAATTAAAATATTGACGATGAAAATTAACCGGATTTTCTTCACGGTTCTGTCAATAGTATTTTTCGTCGATATTAAAAAAGTGGAAATAGTCTTAAATGTCAAACCTGAAAATTTTGAATGTGTTAATATACAAAGATTATTTAAGCTCAGATATATAATAAGTTATTTTAACAAAATATAATCTCCATTTATCTTAATTTAACAAAACAATCTTGATTATATTTTCAAGATTCAATTGAGTTAGTTTCATCTTCGAATTTTATGAAACCGGTGTGAGATTGAATCCATCCCCTTTCTCTTTCAGCATATACCTGAATAAATTCAGAACCTAAAAATAATATTTGGGAAGAATAATAAATTTAGACAAGAAATATTACAAGCGAGCCTGCTGCCCCGTATGTGAATTTCATTGTACTTGCGGCCAAATAAATTCCGATTAAATATTTTCCTATCGCAAATAGTACGGTTGTTACGAAAGTTCCAGCCAATACATTTCCAGGCTACCATTACGTTTGGCAGAATATTAAAGATGGGAATGAAAATTAAGAATATATTTAAGAATGAAAAACAGTGTTACTAATTGATATAAAAGTTACCGGGATAGTAAAAAAATGTTCATTATCCGGAACATTTTAGTATACAAAAATATTTTGATAAATTTACAAACTAATTTTTTGATTTAACTTACATCATTAAAGACAATTATTCTTTAATTAGTATATAGTAATAAAATGTTATATGATATGTCTATAGATTACAAAGCAATTGACGATGGAACACTTTTCATAAAACCTTCGGAAATCCACGGTACAGGTCTCTATACTGCCGTTGAAATAAAAGCCGGCGAATTGGTAACGATAATCACCGGCGAGGTAATAGATGCCGATGAATGCATTAGAAGAGAGGATGAAGAAGATAATGTATATATCTTTTATAACGGTGAAGATTGTTATATAGATGCGGCGGGGAATGAAAAGATTAAGCATCTAAATCATCATTGCGATTACAATTGCGAAGTTGAGGATGGGGACGAGAGTCACTTGTTATTAATTGCAGCTAAAAATATTTCAGCCGGTGAGGAATTGACAATCGATTACGGCTATGAAGAAATTTACGAGAATTGCAATTGTTCAAAATGCAACCATTAGGAAATTATTAAAGAGGGTTAAAGATTTTAAAATAAGAGATGACATCCCTCAAAAAGATGCCATCTCTAATATAAAATAATGGTTTTAATTTTTCATATCAGCTAATTCTTTCAAAATCCCTTTCATTAGCTGATAAAATTTTTCGACAGTTTGGATGTTTACTCTTTCATCGGGTGAATGAGCACCTTCGATAGTCGGCCCGAATGATATCATTTCGATTCCGCTTCTCTTGCCTTCAAGAATACCGCATTCAAGTCCCGCGTGAATTGCTTTTATTTCGGGTTCATTGTTAAATAAATCTTTGTAAACTTTTTTAGAAATTTTTAATAAATCAGAATTTAGGTTAGGCTTCCATCCCGGATAACCGTCATTCATATTGATCTTAGCGCCCGCTAAATTAAAAACGGATTCAACATTCTGAACGACATATTTTTTTGCACTTTCAATTGAGCTTCGCTGGCTGGTTCCAATCACTAAATTATTATCGACACAATTAATTGTCGCAACATTTGTCGATGTTTCAACCAATTCGGGAATATCCGGGCTCATGGTAATAACTCCATGCGGCAAAGCAAGCAAAGTATTTATAATTTTTTTTGCAAATTCTTTTTTAAATACTTTATCGATTTTTTTATCCGATTTTTTGAAATTTATTACTAAACTTTTTTCGGCAGTATTAAATTCATTCGCCAAAGATTTCTGAAAATCTTCTACTATTTTTTGAGCTTGTTTTTCATCTTTCGAATCAAGTAATATTACTGCTTCGGCTTCTCTTGGTATTGCATTTCTTAAGCTTCCGCCTTCAAGAGATGCGATACTGTAATTTATTTTATCTAAAGCTCTTAGAGTTCTTGTTAGTAATTTTATCCCGTTAGCACGGCCAGTATTTATATCAAGCCCCGAATGACCGCCTTTTAACCCGGTAACCATTAAATCATATGCTGAAAATGATTTTTGAGCAGGTTCGGTTTCAATAATAAATGTTCCGATTGTATCCTGCCCTCCTGCACAACCGACATAAAAAACTCCATCTTCTTCCGAGTCCATGTTTAAAAGAAATTTCCCTGATATTAATTTAGAATCAAGGTTTGTCGCACCTGTCAAGCCAGTTTCTTCGTCGATAGTTAAAAGTATTTCAACCGGGCCGTGAATAATTTCTTTATCGGTTATTACCGAAAGAGCAGCGGCAACACCGATTCCGTTATCGCTTCCCAAAGTAGTTCCATCTGCTGTTATCCAGCCGTCCTGTCTCATTAATTTTATCGGGTCATTATCAAAATCATGCTTTGTTGATTTGTTTTTTTCACAAACCATATCGACATGGCCCTGTAAAATTACAACCGGAGAATTTTCATAGCCTTTATTTGCCGGGATATACATCACGATATTACCGACACCGTCCTCATTAAAATCGACATTAAATTTTTTCGCCAATTGTTTTAAGTGTTCGCGAATTTTTCCTTCTTTTTTCGATGGCCTTGGTACCTGGGAAATTTCATAAAATCTTTCCCACAGAGTTTGTGGATTTAATCCTTTGATAACATCTTCCGCCATTTGAAACTCCTTTATTAAATTTAAGTGATTAACTTAATGATTATTTTAATTTAGAACTTCTGCTGAGGCCTGCTTTGCTGCAAGTCTCGCTTCCTTCCTTTGTTGATCATTCAAATATTTTTTTCTTAATCTTATATTCTTAGGTGTAACTTCAATGTACTCGTCATCGCTTATCCATTCGATGGCCTGTTCCAGGGATAAAATTGTAGCCGGTTCAAGACGAATAGCCTCATCGGCATTGGAAGCGCGCATATTTGTAAGCTGTTTTGTTTTTGTAACATTCACTTGCATATCGTTTGTTCTTGAATTTTCACCTACCACCATTCCTTCATAAACCTTTGTTCCGGGTTCGATAAAGAATCTTGCTCTTTCCTGCAGCTTATACATCGAGTATGCTGAAGCAATACCTTCCTCAAGTGCAACCAAAGCACCGCGCTGCCTGTGCATAATCTCGCCTTTGAATGGCTCGTATGAATGAAATATATGATGGAGAATTCCCGTTCCTTTTGTGTCCGTCATAAATTCGGCGCGGTATCCAATCAATCCTCTTGAAGGTACAATAAATTCAAGCCTGGTATTTTCGTTATGGCTGATCATGTTATTCATTTCAGCTTTTCTCTTTCCTAATTTCTCGATTACCGTTCCGACAAATTCTTCCGGGACATCGATGATAACATGTTCAACGGGTTCACAAATTACGTCATCTTTCTTTTTTAAAATTACATTCGGTTTACTAACCTGAAACTCATAATTTTCTCTGCGCATATTTTCAATTAATATAGCGAGGTGCAGTTCCCCTCTTCCGCTTACTTTGAAAGCATCCGGCGAATCAGTCATTTCAACCTGGAGGCTAACATTCGATTTTAATTCTTTAGATAATCTTTCGCTTAAATTTCTTGTTGTTACGTATTTGCCGTCCTGACCTGCAAACGGAGAATTATTCACAATAAAATTCATAGAAATTGTCGGCTCGTCGATTGCGACAAAAGGCAAAGCCTCAGGTTTTTCAGGACTAGCAAGTGTATCGCCGATATCAACATCTTCCATCCCGGCAAAACCGCCGATATCTCCTGCCGTAAGTTCTTGAACTTCAACGCGTTTAATATTTTCAAAAGCATAAAGTTTGGAAATTTTAGCTTCAACCTTTTCGCCGAGTTTGGAAATTAATATTACTTTATCTCCGAATTTTAATCTGCCGTTTCGGATTCTCCCGATTCCCAATCTGCCTAAATAATCATTATAATCAATTGCAGAAATTAGCATTTGAAAAGGTTCTTCAATATCTCCAACAGAAGGTGCAACATTTTTCAGAATAGTTTCAAACAGAGGAGTTAGAGAATTGCTCTCTTCTTCTAGATTTAATTTTGCAATTCCCTGCTTTGCAATTGCGTAAACAAATGGGAAATCCAATTGCTCATCGGAAGCACCAAGCGATACAAACAGATCGAAAATTTCATTTAGCACATCATTCGGACGTGCATCTTTTCTATCAATTTTATTAATAACCACGATAGGTTTTAAACCAAGGTCGAGTGATTTCTTTAATACAAATTTAGTTTGAGGTAAAGGACCTTCAGCAGCATCAACTAATAGTAATACTCCATCAACCATTCTTAATGTACGTTCAACTTCGCCGCCGAAATCCGCATGGCCGGGAGTATCAACTATATTTATTTTAACTCCCTTATACTTTACGCTTAAGTTCTTAGCTAAAATTGTAATGCCCCTTTCCTTTTCAAGAGCATTCGAATCCATTATTCTTTTTTCAACTTGCTGGTTTTCCCGCCAAACGCCTGTTTGTTTCAACATAAAATCAACTAAAGTCGTTTTACCATGATCAACATGTGCAATGATTGCTATATTTCGTATGTCTTCTCTGATCTTTTCCAATTTTCACCATTATAAATAAATCAAGCAACAAATATATTTATTAAAGTCCGCTTAAACAATGAATAAAGATTTGTCGGTGATTGGAATTATACTGAGGATTTGGAAAATTTTATGAAAGTGCTACGTAATTATTTGTGTATTTAATGCAATTTCTTCGAGAACGGATGTTACCTTTAAACAATTATTCATCGAACCTGAAAAAACGATCGCTTTTCCTTTAACATGCACTTCAAAAGCAAGGCCTCTAGCCTTTTCAAAATTGCACTTTATTGCTTTAATTAACTGTGTAATTACTTCCTCAAATGTGTGCCAGTCATCGTTATATAAGACTACCCTGCTCTCCAACCCAATAGTAGTTTCATCTTCCGTTATAATATCTACTTCGGGTTTATGTTGTTCTTGTTCAATCATATTTAAAAATAACTAAATCCAAAATTCTTTTAAACCAACTTATAAATATTCTTAATGATAATTTTCACAAAACACCTCTTTTGTTTGATTTTATAAGACTCTATATTTATATTTTTTTAACAAAAAGCAGAAATTAATTGGAGGCTTAATGAAAATTGCAGTATGCGTAAGCCACGTACCGGATACAGCTACAAAAGTATCGGTAGGACCGGATGGAAAAACAATCGATCCGGCTGGCGTAACTTATATAATCAACCCTTATGATGAATTTGCCGTTGAAGAAGCTTTAAAGACAAAAGAAAAATTAGGCGGCGACAGTGAAGTCGTTGTTATCAGCGTCGGTTCAGATTCAAATAAGGAAACTGTTAGAAAAGCTCTTGCAATGGGTGCGGATAGAGGTGTACTCTTAAAGGATCAAAATCCGAGAGATTCTTTCGGAATTGCAAAAGCACTTTCAGAGGAAATAAAAAATCAAGGCTGCGAAATAGTTTTTTGCGGTAAACAATCTGTCGATTATGACAATTCAATTGTCGGGCAGTTGACAGCGGAAATGCTGGATTATTCTTGTGTAACTGTCTGTGTTTCCTTTAAACTCGATGGAAATAAAATTACGGCGGAAAGAGAAATTGAAGGCGGACGTGAAATTATTGAAACAGAACTTCCTGCAGTCATAACTGCTCAAAAGGGTTTGAACGAACCGCGATACGCATCATTAAAAGGAATAATGGCTTCAAAGAAAAAACCTATCGAGGAAAAACCGGCTGCACCGTTTGAGAATCTTACGGAAGTTTTAAATATGAGCAAACCGCCTGCTAAACAGCCCGGCAGAATTTTAGGAACGGATAAAGAAGCAGTTCCCGAATTAGTAAGACTTCTAAGGGAAGAAGCAAAAGTTATTTAATAAATTTTAAAACGAAAAAAGTAAATAGGGAAAAATAATGGCAAATAAAATTTTAGCAGTATTGGAACAGCGGGAAGGTAAACTAAAACGCTCGGCCTTCGAGGCAGCCAGTGAAGCGGCGAAATTAGCTAAAGAATTGAATCTTGAAGTTGAAGCTGTTGTGATTGGGAATGATGTTGAAAATATTAATGAAATTTCTAAATATGGTATCGTTAAAATTGTTCTTTTTAAAAATGAAAATTTAAAAAACTATTCTGCAACCGCATATAGAGACGTAATTTCGGGATATGCAAATGAAACCGATGCCGATTATTTATTGTTTGCCGATACTGCATTAGGTAAAGATCTTGCTCCTCGAGTTGCCGTGAAAATAAATGCAGGCTGTGTAGTCGATTGTATCAACTTGGAAGTTTCATCGGGTGAAATAACTGCAAAACGTCCTGTATATGCAGGTAAAGCTTACGTTGATGTTAAATTTAAAAGTTCAAAAAAAGTTATGACCATCCGGCCTAATGTATTTAAAGCACAGCCCTCTGGGAATGGCATGCAACCTGAAGTAATTGTTAAAGAAGTGGATTCGCCAAATCTTAAAAATAGAGTCGTTGAATATAAAAAATCCGAAGGAAAGCTTGATGTTGCCGAAGCTGATATTATAGTTTCCGGCGGACGCGGATTAAAGGCAGCGGAAAACTTTCATCTTATCGAAGAGCTTGCAGATGCGTTAGGAGCAGCTGTAGGAGCTTCAAGAGCGGTTGTAGATGCGGGCTGGCGGCCTCACCGCGAACAAGTCGGTCAAACTGGGAAAACCGTTTCACCTTCACTGTATGTCGCTTGCGGAATCTCCGGCGCAATCCAACATCTTGCCGGGATGTCATCTTCTAAGTATATTGTTGCTATTAATAAAGATAAAGATGCTCCTATTTTTGCTGTTGCCGACTATGGAATAGCAGGTGATGTTTTCGAAATTTTGCCTGCATTGACTGAAGAAATTATTAAAATAAAATCATAAAAAAGACTGGTGAATCAAGTGCAAAAGGTTCAATGTGAAATATTAGGTTTATCCTCAAGCCCTTCGACTGGAGGAGCTTATGCAATTTTGTTGAAAGAAGTGAACGGTAATAGACGGTTGCCGATTATAATCGGTGCTTTTGAGGCGCAGGCGATTGCCCTGGAAATAGAGGGAATTAAACCGCCGCGCCCGCTTACTCACGATCTATTAAAAGAAGTTACTGATAATCTCGGTGCAGTAGTAAAGGAAGTTTTAATTGATGAATTACGTGAAAATACTTTTTATGCAAAAATCATTTTTGAAGTATCTACTTTAACAAATGAAGTGGACGCACGTCCGAGCGATGCGATAGCTTTAGCGGTTAGAGCCCAGGCACCTATTTATGTGATGGAAACGGTTATGCAGGCTGCTGCATTCGTTCCATCGGATGAATCCGATAAAGTAGTAAGCAGACGATCGATTGAGAAAGAAAGTTTGGATGAAAAAATACCCAACACAAAGGAAGCTAAAATTGCTGCCCTGCAAACAAAGCTGCGGGAAGCAATCGATGCGGAAGAATATGAGAGGGCGGCAAGGCTAAGGGACGATATCCAGAGACTTACTAATAATAATTAGTCCTGGCCGAAAATCTTTTCTCCTATTTTGCATTCTAAACATTTGTTACGGGAACAATAACCTCTGAATAGCTCTATCATTCCCTGATAAAACACGCTGCGCTTCCAGGCATCCTCCAAATTCAACACTTGGGAAACTTCATTCACAAGATGGTTTTCACTTTGCTGTAGATAGATCATGTACAGCTTTTTAACTTTTTCTCCGCAGCTTTTCTTTCCGAATATCTCAAAATAATCGGATAAAACCGGGAGAATGACATTAATTATTATTTCATCAGCACGGGAAAGTCCTATAAAATATTTTATATCGACTTTGGAAACTTTATCGAAAACATAATGATTTTTCCAAAATCCTTCTCCTTTGACTATAATTAGATTCCGCAGCTCTTTTGTAATTCGTTTTAAATCGTAAAATTTCTCAAACAAAGTTATCATATTGTTTAACATCCTTGTATGAACCATCCTATCGATAAGCCGTGCACTGCCTGCCAATCTAATTGTAGGAAAATTTTGAGGACGCAGCTTGAAAAAATGCCATTGCGTCGAATTAAAAAACTGGCTGTCGTAAATAGATTTAATCTCACTCCAATTTTCAACCAATTTTTTCACGTATGACGACGTTTCTTCATCGGGAAGATTTTGAACATCGGGCATCAATCCCCCGATATTAAAAAGGAGTGACTCAATACTTAAAACAAAATCATCTCTATCGCTGATCTTTTTAAAAATTTGAAAATCGATCGAACGGGCAAGCTTAACCATTATCTCTTTATTTTTTGAATAACCCAACGCCTCAAAGATCGTTTCAAAAATCAATTGTTCCCAAAGACCGGTATTATTGAAATCAACATGAGTAAAATTTCTTTCATAAAATTTTGAATCAAGCTCATACTTAATATGCGGTTCTTTTAACTTAAGCTCGTTGAGGTATGTTATTTCCTTCAGCCTGGATAAGACTTTTTCACTTTTATTTTTAAACCTTTGAACCCCTAAGTCGCAAATAAAATCGAGCTTTTCATTTTTGTCTACCAGTTGGTTAACCTCGAAGCAAGTCATCCTGCTGACACGGTTTTTTCTTTCCGAAAGGATAGCTTTTTGAATATCCTTGCGAATATCTTCTTGTAAAAATTTGCCTAGCGAAATTGAATTAACTTTTCTGCCGTCCTGAGTAAATACGAAATACTGTTTACTTTCATTATTTAAAGTAGCGTGTAAAATAACGCTGTTATATTTTTTATTTAGATAATGGCCGTGTGCTTTCCAGTCGTTATGATACCCGTCGATTTCCACGTCGCCGTGATATGTTATGTTGCCTATTTTAATTCTTGCACCGATGAAATCGGGCCCGCCCAATTCGGAGTTTTGTACCCCGCTGTCAACAACCTCGATCTGTTGTCCGTCTTCGGTAATTAATGCTCTTTCATAATTTTGATTTTTCCAGATTTCATATAAAAATTTTTCGTGAACTTTAATTTTTTTATCCATTAGGTTTTTTACCTCACTCTTCTGAAATTTCGCCGGAATTAGGAATTATATTTTTATACAAGAACGGGAAGAGATTTATTTTCATTTAATCAATTTCCCCTCATATATAATTGTTGTTTGAAATTTTTCAAGCTTAAAAAACCTTGAAACAAATTTTAAAAAATAAACATACATCAATATCCCCACCGGAATTGATAAATAAATTATTTTGAAAATATTCACTAAAATGTGGAAAATTGAAAAGGTACTTTCATCCTCAGCATGTTCAGATGTCATGATATAAATCCCGCAATGCAGTACAATCAAAAATTTTAAATCACCTTCTTTTGAAGAAAAGAAAACCGGCGATTAAATGTAAAACATATGAATAAATGAACAAATAGTAAATTGAAAAATTAAACTATTGTCTCATCATTTTTTTGGTGCTTTTACTCATAAAATTCATAATGAAAAATGTTTAGAACAAATAACTTATGTTGTCACACTTCACTTATAAAATTTAATTTTTATCATCCGAATTTTTTTCATCTTAAATTTTTCTCCTCTCATCTTCCATCAACCATTTTCCATCAACTATCTTAAGTCGAACATTGCACTAAATTTATGAATTAAATAATTTTTGAATTATATCATTCATAGATTTCAACTCATTTCCGGCAGCTTCTGCAAAATCTTTTTTGGCCGATTTGTAAAGAATACTTCTGCTTACATTTATTAAAAAATCACTCTTTTTATTTTTCTTAAAGACATTGACAATGCCGTTCATATCTCCACCCTGGGCACCAACACCCGGCAGCAGTACCGGCAGAGTTTTAAATAATTCAAAATTGTCTTCGAGCTCATTTAACCGGGTGGCACCGAAAACAATTCCGCAATTTTTATTTTTATTGATCATCTCTACTTTTCTGCAAACTTTTTGAAATACAAACGATCCGTCTTCCAATTTTAATTTTTCAAAATCATTTGCCCCGGGATTTGAAGTCAAAACAAGAATGAAATTTAATTTTTCATGATATTCGAGAAAAGGAGAAATCGAATCTTCACCCATGTACGGATTTACCGTTACGGCATCACAATTAAAGAATTCATAAACTGACTTTGCATACATCCGTGATGAATTTCCAATATCGCCTCTTTTTGCATCGGCAATTACTAAAATATCATCCGGGATAAGTTCGATAGTTTTTTTTAAGGTTTCAAACCCGGAAATTCCTTCTCTTTCGTAGAATGCAAAATTCAACTTGTAAGCGGCTGCAAATTCTTGGGTGGCCTCAATAATATGGCTGTTGAATTCTAGAATGGGATTACTAATCGATCTTAAATGAGATGGAAATTTATTTATATCCGGGTCGAGGCCGACGCAAACAAATTTTAAATCTTTATTGCTTGCACTTAATTTTTCTTGAGCTGAAATCATTTAACAAATTACTATAAAATTTATTTTTTATTAAAGGATGAAACATCATGCATAATTTTTTCTTGTCCGGTAAACGTTGGCAACTATCCCGAGCATAAACATATTGACCAATAATGAGCTTCCACCGTAGCTTACAAACGGGAGCGGGATTCCAATAACCGGCATTAAACCGACAACCATTCCGATATTTATGAAAAGATGAATCAGAAAAACCGAGAAAATGCCCAGCACAGTTAAGCTTAAGAATTCATCCTTTGCCAAAGAAGCTACTTTTAAGATCCGGTGAAACAAATAAAAAAATAATCCGAGAGTAATGATTGCGCCGGCAAACCCAAACTCTTCTCCAATTACACAATAAATAAAATCCGTCCACTGTTCGGGAATGAACTGTAATTGAGTTTGATGGCCTTCTAAAAATCCTTTTCCCCAGAATCCTCCCGAACCAATAGCAACCTTCGCCTGTATAGCATTATAGCCCGCGCCAAGCGGATCGGACATAGGGTTAATAAATGATTTTATCCTGTTTTGCTGATGAGTGCTTAAAGCCCTGTAAACATAATCTGTAAAGAAACCGGCTCCGAGATTTAAAGCGAAAATAGAACCGCTGAAAATTAAATTTTTTTTGAATAGAATTAATCCAACTCCAACTAAAATTATTGCAGCAAAAAAATAATAAAAACCGAATAATGACGAGAGGGCAACAAACCCCGGAGATAACACAACAAAAAGTCCGAAGACACTTATTCCTTTCCAATAAATGACGGCAAGAATCAAAACGAGAAAAACTAAAGCTGTTCCCATATCCGGTTCCATAAGAATTAATGCAACGGGAACTAAACCGATAGTTAATGTTACAATTATATCGAAGAAAGATTCAATGTTTGCATTTTTCCTGCTGAGAAAATATGCAATCCCCATTATAGTGCCTATCTTGGCAAATTCTGAGGGTTGAAAACCGAATGCCCCTACTTCAAACCAGCTCTTTGCTCCGGAAATCCTTCTGCCTAAAACCAATACGGCAAGCAAAAGCATCAGGGATAAAAAGTACGTTGGCAATGCAATAGATTTAAATGTATTGCTCGGAAGAGAGTAAACGATAAAAAATACTATAAACGATATTATTCCCCAAACAACCTGCTTTTGAAAATTTCCGTGTGCCATAGGGTTATTGAATGTCGAACTGTAGATTGCAGCCAGACCAATGCAAAAAAGCAGCAAAACCGGAATAAATAAACCTAAATCAAACCTGTCTTTTAATTTATAATCAATTCTCAATGGATGCGCCTAAATATTTTTGCGTTATCTCAGGAACAATTTGAGGATTAATTTTAGTTTTTTCTTCTTTCATATAAGCTTCAACCAATTTCTTTGCAATAGGCGCTGCATATGTAGCGCCAAAACCGATATTTTCAATCACAACTGCAAAAGCAATTTGAGGATTTTTATACGGTGCAAAGCCAATGAAAAGGGCGTGATCTTTCCCATGCGGATTCTGGGCCGTACCTGTTTTACCGGCTATCTGTATACTGTCGGATTTAATTCCCCGTGCCGTGCCGTTTCCATTTACAACCAAAAACATCCCTTCTTTTACAACATCAAATATTTTTTTATCGATATGAACATCAACTTTCTTAAATTTTAACGGTACCATTTTACCTGTATTGTTATCAATGTAACCTTTTACAATATGAGGGGTATATGTCACCCCGTCGTTAGCAACAAGCGAAACATACTTGGCTAACTGGATTGGCGTAACGCTTAACTCTCCCTGGCCTATGCCGAGGCTTGCCATAATGCTTCTCGGCCAATCCTTACCGTATAATTTTTCATAAAATTTTGAATCAGGTACGAAGCCCGCACTTTCTTCGTCAATATCGATACCGGTCGGCTGCCCAAAGCCGAATTTATGCAAATATTTTACCCAATTATCCATTCCGATTTTATAAATCAGATTATAAAAAAATACGTTGCATGATTTCTCAATTGCATGAACTACATTCAAAGATCCGTGAACGGCATCGCATTTAAATGTCCTGCCGTATGTAAAATAACCTGGGCAATTAAATGTCGTGGAAGGAGTTATAACTCCCAAATCTAAAGCTGCAATCGCTTCGAGGGGTTTTATGGTAGACCCTGTCGGCTTTGCGGACATTGTTGCCCTGTTAAAAAGAGGCTTACCCGGGTTACTGTATAGTTTAGTCAAATAATCTTTGGATGTTACATACGAGAACTTATTCAGATCGTAATCGGGGGAACTGGCCATTGCCAGAATTCCTCCTGTTTTGGGATTGATTGCAACCACCGCTCCTCTTTTACCTTTCAATTCTTCTTCGGCAACCTTTTGTACATCCGTATCGATTGAAAGTACAAGATCGTTTCCTTTAAGAGATGGGATATCATTTTTACCGTTGTTAAACCTACCTATTTCCCTTCTCCTCGAATCAACCAGGATATAATCGTAACCTTTTTCGCCTCTTAATAATTTTTCATAAGTTTTTTCGATCCCGTTGTAACCGATTACATCGCCAGGCTTGTAATAATTTTTATCCTTTTCAAGAATTTGAGGCGTTACCTCTTTTGTAAAACCGAACATTTGCGACCCCATAATTCCCGCAGGGTAACCTCTCTGCATTTCAACAATGTAGTCAACGCCGGGAAGATCTTCGGAATTTTCTTCAAGCCAGGAAACTACTTTAAAATCGATACCTCTTTTAATTCTCACCGGGATATATTTTGAATATATTCTGTTATCATTTAAAATTTTATTTATATAACCCGAATCCACGCCAATGACCGTTTCAATAAGCCGGTTTAATTTTCTATTGTATTGTGCAGGAGTAATTCTGAGAGTATATGCCGGAACATCGTTCACAACTATGTTCATATTTCGGTCGTAAAAATTTCCGCGCAAGGGCGGCTGTTCAATCGATTTAATACTGTTGTTGGCGGCTTGGGTATTATATGTACCTTGCTGTATTATTTGCATTTGGAACAGGCGGAAGGTAAGTACGGCGAATACAGCTGTGAGGAACAAATATAGAACAGACTTCCTTTTTAACGATGCGAATCCTTCAGTTCTCAAGCAGATCTTCTCCTAGGCAAAAAGAAAATTAAGAATATGCTTATTGCCGACGTATATAAACCCGGCAGCATTCCCTGCTGAAAGAAAATCAAAAAAATGTTACGATTCAATTCAATTGCAGAGAAGAATGAATAAACAATAGAATCGATTACAGCACATAATAAAACTATTAAAGCAAAATTATAACTTTTTAAATATTGCTCTCTTTTGTTTTCGTTTGAAAAATAACCCGCAATGAAACCGCTGATAGTTTTTGAAAGCATTGCGCTTCCCAGCAAGCTACCTGTAATTAAATCGAATAAAAGCCCGTATATGAAACCCAAAACCGTACCGTACACCTGACCGTTTTTAATTGCATAGAAAACAAGAAAAATTAAAACTAGATCAGGGATTACTCCATTAAGCGATATTAATGGAATTACAGTTGTCTGCACAATAAGCACCGGTATAAAAATCAATATTGAAATTATAAAGTCGGAACGCATCTAATTATTTTCTATTATAAAAGTTTAATTCGAGACCGTCTTTTTCTTTGCTCTCAACAATCCCGAGTACAAAGACGTTTTCAATTCTGTCAAAATCGACGAAGGGAATAACCGAAACTTCATTAAAAATTCCTGTTTGAACTTTGGATAATCCTCTTACGACACCAACCGGTAAAGGAACAGGAACTATGCTGCTTATATCGGAAGTAATTATCCTGTCACCGGGTTCTATATCGTAGGTTTTCGGAACATTTACCATGATAAGATTATTTCCATCCCATTTCATTACGGCATCAACGCGACTTCTTTCATCCTTAACAGTTAATTTTAGATCTATATTATGAAGTGTTCTAACAATTGCATAATTATCCGAAGTAGAATTTACGATTCCTATTAAGCCTCTATCATTTATAACCGGCATGCCGGGCTTTACTCCTTTGGAATTACCGGAATTAATAGTGATGATATTTTGAGTTTTTGAAAGCGATTTTGAAATAATAGCGGCAGAAATTAACGGGAATTTGGTGGTATCCTTCAATCCCAATAAAGCTTTTAATTCTTCGTTTTGTATTGCGTATTCTCTAAGCTGGTTTACCCGGAGCATTAATTCTGCATTCACCTGTCGTAAGTTTTCATTTTCACTTTTAACTTGTGCTACGCTTATCAAATTGGTTACTAATGAGGTAACTGAGGCAAAGGTGCCGAATGCAATCGATCTTACTTTTTTTATCCCGGGTTTTTGGTTTAAAGATAGCGTAACGAGGCTTGTGATGACGAGAACGACAAGGATTATATATTCTTTAAAATTATCCCATACCTTTAAAAAATATCTAATCATTAAACTACAACATTAATATCTTCTATTTCTAATTAAAACTTTCGAAAATCTATTCAGATTATCAATGACTTTTCCTGCACCCCTAACTACCGCTGTAAGAGGATCTTCTGCAACATGAACGGGCAGGTTTGTTTCCATTCTTATTCTTTCATCAATGCCTTTTAATAACGCTCCGCCGCCGGTAATCATTACTCCCCTGTCTAAAATATCTGCTGATAGTTCGGGAGGAGTTCTTTCAAGAGATTGTTTAACTGCATCGATTATCGCAACGATTGCTTCATTCAAAGCTTCTCTAATTTCAACAGAACTCACTTCCGTGGTCTTGGGAATACCGGCAACTAAATCACGTCCTTTAACTTGAATTGTAATTTCTTCACTCAACGGAACAGCAGAACCTACTTCGCATTTTATTGCCTCAGCAGTTCTTTCTCCGATTAGTATGTTGTGATTCTTTTTGAAATACTGCATAATCGCATAATTCATTTCATCGCCTGCAATTCTTATCGACTCTTCATTAACGATACCCGATAAAGCGATAACGGCAATTTCAGTCGTACCTCCCCCGATGTCAATAATCATATTTCCAACCGGGGCATCGACATCGATTCCAATTCCGATTGCAGCCGACATCGGTTCTGCAATTAAATGTACTTCTTTTGCTCCTGCATGTTCGGCACTATCTCTAACGGCTCTCTTTTCAACTTCTGTAACACCGCTTGGCACAGCAACAACAACACGCCGACTCGATAGCATACCCGCACGAACTCTTTTAATAAAAGCGCGAATCATTCCTTCTGCAATTTCAAAATCGGCAATTACACCATCCCGCATCGGGCGTGTAACCCTGATATCTTTATGCTCCCTTCCCTGCATTTCCTTTGCTTTATTCCCGAGCGCAATTATTCTTTTAGTGTTCTTATCAAAAGCAACAATTGAAGGTTCGTTGAGCACAATACCTTTTCCCTTTACGTAAATTAGGGTATTGGCAGTGCCAAGGTCAATTGCTATGTCTGCAGAGAAAAAGTCTAATATTCCCATTTGGCAACTTAATGTTTAAAATGTCTTATGCCGGTAAATACCATTGATATATTATTTTTATTTGCGGCTTCAATAACTTCACTATCCCTAACTGAACCGCCGGGTTGAATTACCGATACAGCGCCGTAATTAATTATTTCAAGCAATGTATCTGCAAAAGGGAAAAAAGCATCCGATGCGGCAACGGATCCTTTTAAATCAAGTTCGTGTTCCTTGGATTTCATAAAAGCAATTTTTGCCGAATCAAGCCGGGACATTTGCCCGCCGCCGACCGCAAGTGTTGCTTTATCTCTGGCAAAAACTATAGCATTGGATTTTGTATGTTTTGCAACAGTCCAAGCAAAAGATAAATCCTCAAGCTCTTTTTCGTTTGGCTTTCTTTCCGTAGCAACTTTTAAGTCGTTTTTATCGAGAGTTATATGATCCGGATCCTGAACAATTACTCCGCCGGGAATGTTTTTGAATGTAATTTCGTTTTCCCTAACCGAACGAATTTGTTTAAGCAGTCTCCTATTTTTCTTTTTTAAAAGCAATTCCATAGCTTCATCGGTATAACCAGGAGCGGAAATTACCTCAAGAAAAATTTCATTCAGCTTTTCAGCCATTTTAAAATCAACAGTTGAAGTGAAAGCAACGATTCCGCCAAAAGCAGAAACCGGGTCGCACTTAAGAGCTTTAATATATGCATCGTACTGATCCGAACCAACCGCAGCGCCTGCAGGATTCTGATGCTTTATAATTGCACTTGAATTTTTCCCAAGATCCTCGACAAGTTCTACTGCAGCAAATAAATCCAAAATATTGTTATAAGATAATTCTTTCCCGTGAAGAATTTCAAAATAATTTTGAAAATTACCGTAAGTAGCAGCTTTTTGATGAGGATTCTCACCATACCGCAAGTCTTTTTCTTTCGGATAATTTATCCTTATGTGTGATTGCGGAAGCTCGAATTTTTTCTCAAAGAAGTTTGCAATGAAAGTATCATAATGAGCTGTATGTGAAAACGCTGCAACAGCTAATTTTTTTCTTATACTTACAGTTATCTCACCTTTTTTTAACTCGTCTAAAAAATCATCATACTGCGAAGGATCGGTTAAAACGGAAACGAATTTAAAATTCTTTGCAGCAGCTCTTATTAACGTCGGCCCGCCAATGTCTATATTTTCAATAACATCATCTAATTCAGCCTTTGGATTTTCTACTGTTTTTATGAACGGATATAGATTGACGCAAACAATATCCACCGGCACTATTTCATTTTTATTTAATTCATTTACATCGTTTTGATTATCTCTTCTAAATAGAATTCCTCCCAAAATTTTCGGATGTAATGTTTTAACTCTTCCGCTGAAAATTTCGGGGAAACCGGTGAGACTGCTGACTTCAGTAACTTTTATATTTGATGAGCTAAGCAGTTTAGCAGTATTTCCTGTCGCAGCTATATCATATTCAAGTGATTGAAGTACTTTTGCAAATTCAACTATATTGGTTTTATCGTAAACACTTAGTAATGCAATTTTTTTCAAATTAAAAATCCCGTATCAAAGACAATATTGAAATTAAAGATAATTTTGTAAATATACAGAAAGATTTTAATATTTTTTCTCAAATAATTTCAACCCTTCCGTTAGAAATTTCGACTTTCCCTTCGGCAATTTTTTTTATTACGAAGGGAAGAATTTTATGCTCTTCCACCAGTACCCGTGCGGCTATTTCTTCAGGCGATTTGACACCGGAAATATCGATACATTTTTGAGCGATAATTTTCCCGGTATCAAAAGTTTCATCAACAAAATGAACGCTTGGCCCGGATACTTTTGCTGATGAATCGAAAACCGCTTTATGAACATGCATTCCGTACATTCCTTTGCCTCCGAAAGAAGGCAATAGTGCAGGATGAATATTAATAATCCGATTCCTAAAATTTTTTATCACATCAACCGGAATAAGCTTTAAGAATCCTGCAAGAACAATTAGATCGATTTTCAGTTCCGAAAGAAAACTAGCAAGGCTTTTAAAACCAATGCCTCCCTCTCTATCACCGAGTATCCGTGTTGGAATAGAGAACTGTTTTGCAATTTGAAAAGCAGCACAGTCTGCTTTATCACTTAAAACTACTTTTACTTCAATAAGGTCTTTTAATTCGGCAGAGTCTAAAATTGCTTGAAGATTTGAACCTCTTCCGGAGACAAAAACAGCTAAATTCAATCTAAATTTCATTAATGAATAATTTAAAATTAGTTAATTGTTTTACTATAGTCAATTTAAAAGATTTAAGTTCAACTATTATTTAAGCTTATTTAAATAACTTGTTACACGCAAATAAAATGTAATTTATGAACCGGATGGAAAAAATTACTTGTGAATAAATTGTATAGCCTTACTGGATAAAACCGATTCTCTTCCCAACGAATCATAGGCAGAAATTTTATACGAATATTTTAAGCTGCCTGCTTTATACATAACTGATGTATCAATCCATCTTTCATCTCCTGCATTTTCGACATTTAAATTCTCTGCTCCGTTATGAGAAAAATGAACAAACGAAATTTTATTATAATTTTCCTTATCGCTGCTGCGGTAAACATTATAACCCGCGAGAGATGGTTCGATATTTATTTGCCATTGGAGAAGAGGATGATTGGATGAATCTCTTTCCATACTTAAATTTAATACCTTAGATGGCGGAATTTGTTTTACATTTTTCTTTCCGACAAATATTCTAAGCTTTATTTTTCCTCTGTCTTCAGATAGTATTTGAAATGCGACATTGACAGGCTGATTGTATTGATTAAGAGCACGCGGATTGCTCCACTCACTGAAAACATTACAATAATTTTTATTAAAAGCATCATATCCCCAACCCAGACAATAAGGATGAATATCTTGCTTACCTGTGTAAGGATTAATATATATAAAAGCATAGAAAGATGAATTCCGGGAGGCCTCATCTTTATATGGAATCATGTCGGTTTCAAAATAGCCGTGTAGCGGATCGGGAATTGTTCTTTTAAAAACAGGCAAAATGTTAGAGCCCCATGGATTTTTGGTAAAATTATTTACAATCCAATCCCATCTTCCTGCCGCAGAAATTAATTTTATACTGCTGTTTTCCGGATAAGTTTGATGAAGAAGATACAGTCCTTTTGAATCTTCGTTTCTAACAGGGATATCGAAAGGAACTTTGCATTGATGATTTTCGAGATAATAGTATTCGCCCGCGCTTTTACCGGGGATCAATATTTTAATATTCTGCCCTGTAGTAACAAAATCATCAAGCGAGACATCAACTATTGTGTCTTTTTTTATTTCAATCGGGTTCGTCCATCCTAAAGTATTTCTTTCAAAAGAATTAGCACATGGAGATCGGGAACCAAAGCCCGACATAAGCCCCCAAAAACCACCGCCGGTATGCATATTTATTCCACCGAGCAAGTGATGGCCGAACTCATGAATACATAAATTTCTAACTTTATTATAACCGCTATATCCTTCCATAATTGTAATTCCGGAGCCGCCGTAAAAATTCATATCTACAATCCGAGTGCTGTCATCAACATAAAAATTAGAACCATAACCAAGCGAAGCTTCACCCGACCATTTATCGTATCTATCTCTGCCGGAAGCTGTCCCAAAGCCAAGTTCTGCTGCAGTTTTAGCAACATTTTTCAAGTCCATCGAAATATTTCTATAAATCATCCAAATCATATCAACTTTTCCATCCGGCTGGAAATTATTCATATTTTCTTTTACATAAGTCCAGTTATCAAATTTCTTAAAACTAAAGGTTGAATCGATTTTTCTCAATACTTCTTTATTTATAAAACCTCTTTGTTTATGATTAGCTAAATACCATTCCCTTGAATGAGGTGTAATTTCATTCAGCGTATTACCTATTACATTAAATTTTCCTAAGGACATTTCTTTAAAATATTCCGTGATATTTTCGTTGCCGGATTTTTCGGATAATGTAGAATCAATGATATCATCTTTGTAAGCCGGAGCTTTGCCTTTTTTCCATTCACTAAAATCCGGTTTCCAATTATCATCGGGGAATTGAACAAAAACAATAATCACTCTTAAGAAAGTTCCATCCGGAGTAATTGAAGGTACAGTAAATCCGGTCACAAATTTATTAGTCACGGAATCGGGGAATATGGCAGAGTTTCTATTTCTTGATTGATTTATATTTGATGGTTCTCGGTAAGAACTCGAGCATGAATTTAGAAGTGAAAAAAAGATAAAAGGCACAACAACGGCAATGATAATCTTTTTATTCATAAGCCGGGAAGAAGTTTTAATTATAATTGACGAATAAATATCTTAATCGGTTTAATCTTTATACCGAATAGTGTCCAGAAGATTTTTCAATTTATTTTGATAATCATAATCGTTATAATCATCGGCTTTTTCAATATAGTGTTCCGCCAAATTTTTATTGCCTAATTTCTCGCATGATGCAGCAACATAATAACTTGCAAACGGCGGAATCCATTTTTCGGAAACTTTTTTTACTTGCAAAGCCGAATCGGCAAAAGAAATACATTGCTTAAAATTACCTTTTTCAAAGGCAGATTTGCTCAAATAATAAAGCGTTTCTGCTTTTAGATCATCCGTTTTTACACTGTCCAAAAGTATATTAAGCGAATCGAAAGCCGTTTTATAATTCTTGGCATCAATTAAATTTTGATACCTTATTAGCAGCAATTCATTTTTGGTAGGAGGATGCATTGCATAAATTTCCCCTTTTCGCTTCGCATATAAATCATCTTCCAGGTCCATATTCCCCTGCCCTGTTTCGGAGAAAAATAATTTAGCCAAATTTCCGTTGCCGCTCATTTCATAACAAATGGCTAAACGGTAAGCAGCAATCCCGGTATAGTCTTTATCCGGGGTTGAATCGAGAAACCTGTGGTAATATACTTCGGCAGAGTCGAATTGATTCCGTTTGTAAAAAATATCGCCGGTTAAAAAATTTGCGAATGAAATAATTTTAACAAAAGCAGTATCGTTTCTATAAATTAATTTTTTTAAGATTTTTTGAGAATCATCTAAATTTTTTTGCTTAAGCTCAAGCACACCGTAGGAATATTCAAACAATAAATTATCAGGGTACTTTTTCACCAGCTGTTTAATGTAATTTTCAGCCTGCTTATAATTAAAAAGAACGTCCGATAAAATTTGAGCGAGATAATATTGTGCTTCAACTTTTGAAAAATTTCCGCGTTGTGCTGCAAGCCTCAAATATCTCAAGCCGGTACTTTGTTCACCATGAATTCCGGCTAAACTTAAAGCCCATTTGAAAGCAGAAGGTACCTGACCAATTGCAAAATTGTACAATCCCAATCCTAAATAAGCATCGTAAGTTGAGGAATCTTTGGCTAAAGCTTCCGATAAGTAAGATTCGGACTTTTTACTGGCCCAAATAGCATCGAGATAATTTTCCGCTCTTGCGAAAATTATAGCCCTGTAAGTATATGCCGAGCCCATCATATAAAGAAGGTCTGCATTATCGGGTTTCTGTTCTAATAAAATTTTTGTTTTTTCTATTGTTGAATCGGAATAATCAACAAACTTGTCGTATATCCGCTTGTCTCTGTTACTCAAATAATACCATGCAAAAACTCTCGCCTGGTAATGGTAACCGTGCGGATCGTTGGGATATTTTGCAATTATACTTTTAAAAATTTTTTCAGCTTTTTGCCATTCAAAATTATAAGCGTCGTCAATACCTTTTTTTACCTGCAGATTTATCGTTTGCTGAGGGAACCCGTTTTTGGCAAATATTACTATGCTTAAGATCAATGAAATTATTAATAAAGAATAATAATTATGTATTAATTTATTTTTCATCGTTAGACTTTAATTTATGCGGGAATTATATTGTAATTATTAACCTTCATCAACTTCGGCTAATTTTTTCTTCCTTGCAAATTCAAGAGAAGCTTTAACGAATTCTCTAAACAAAGGATGAGCTTTTGTAGCCCGTGATTTTAATTCGGGGTGAAATTGGCAGCCTAAGAACCAGGGATGCGAAGGTAATTCAATAATTTCTACTAATTCCCTGTCGGGAGAGAGACCGCTGAAAACCATATTATTGTCGGACAATATACTTCTAAATTTATTGTTGACTTCAAATCTATGTCTGTGTCTTTCGGAAATAAAATCCGTCTTGTAAGCTTCCCGTGCTTTGGTTCCGGGTTCAACAATACAAGGATAAGCACCAAGACGCATTGTTGCGCCTAAATTCTTAATATTTTTCTGTTCAGGCATTAAATCTATAACGCTGAATTTATTTTTTTTGAATTCGGAACTATTCGCTTTTTTGATACCGCATACATTCCTCGCGAATTCAATTACGGCACATTGAAGTCCTAAACAAATTCCCAAAAACGGAATATTATTCTCACGTGCATATTGAACTACTTTTATCTTACCTTCGATACCTCTTTCACCAAATCCTCCCGGGACCAAAATTCCATCTATATTTTCCAAAAATTTAGCCGGACTCTCAGTTTCAAATTTTTCCGCACTCACTCCTTTTACAATCACTTTAGCATTATTTTCTGCGCCGGCATGAATGAAAGATTCCATAATCGATTTATAAGCATCGGAATGCTCAATATACTTGCCGCAGATTGCTATCTCTACCGTTTCCTTCGGAGATCGAATGCTTGTAACAAAATTTTCCCAATCATCAAGCTTAATTTTTCTATCTGGTAGATGAAGCCTGTTCATAACTAGCTGATCTAATTTTTCTTTAAATAAAACAAGAGGAACTTCATAAATTGATGAACAATCGTATGCGGAAATTACGGCTTTGGAATCCACATTACAGAAAAGTGCAATTTTATCCCGAATATCTTTTGCAAGTTTCACTTCGGATCTGCAAATTAGAATATCGGGCTGAATTCCAAGTTCAAGTAATTTTTTAACACTGTGTTGTGTCGGTTTTGTTTTTAACTCGCCTGCGGCGTGAATATACGGCACAAGAGTTACATGAATGCTCATAGTGTTCTGTCTTCCGAATTGAAGCATCAATTGTCTTATAGCTTCGATGAAAGGAAGGCTTTCAATATCGCCGACCGTTCCGCCAATTTCGGTAATGATGATGTCGTAATCGCCAAGCTCGCTTAGTTTGACAAGCCTTTGCTTTAGCTCATCGGTGATATGCGGAATTACCTGAACTGTTGCCCCTAAAAAATCTCCTCTACGTTCTTTCGTGATAACTTCATAATAAACCTGGCCGGTAGTTGTATTATTAGCCTTTGTCATATTCACATCTAAAAACCGCTCATAGTGACCAAGATCAAGATCGGTCTCCGCACCGTCATCGGTTACATAAACTTCTCCATGTTGAAAAGGACTCATAGTCCCGGGATCAACATTTATATAAGGATCAAATTTTTGGATTGTGACTTTAAAACCGCGCTGTTTCAAAAGCAAGCCTAATGAAGAAGCTGCCACCCCCTTGCCAAGCGACGAAACTACACCCCCCGTTACAAAGATGTATTTTACTCTTTTCCTTGATGCCATAGATGTATTTTTTGTGCCGAAATATAGAGTTTGCGGAAACTAAAAACAATTTTGAATTGCTTAATTATTTTGCTTTTTTAAAAAATTTAGAAATTATGAAATTTAATAAAAGCACGATTTTCGAGGAAATCACTAATAAAATTCCATCAACCGGTAAAATTTTCAAAAGGTTTATTCCGGTAAATGAAAATCCTTTAGTTTCTTTTTATGAGCAACAATCTCATTTTCCGTGAGGAAAATTACATCTTCGGAAATATTTGTTGCATGATCGGCAAGTCTTTCAATATGACGTGATAGTACAATAAGGTGTGCACAGGATTCGGCAAGCTGCGGGTTTGTTTTTATTTTTTCTACAAGCTGGCTGAATATTTTTTTTGTAAGATCATCAACCAAATCATCTTTAACCCAAATTGTATCCGCAAGCTTAGTATCCCTGTTTATGAAAGCAGTGATTGCATCTTTCACCATTACCCTTGCAGCATTACTCATCTCAGGAAGATCCGTACCGGCAATCAATTCATGGAAATTATCGGTTCTTCTTACTCTCTGAACAATATTAACTGCAATATCGCCGCAACGCTCCAACTGGCTGTCGATTTTAATCGCAGTAAGTATAAAACGCAAATCGGTTGCAACAGGCTGATATAGTGCAAGAAGGTTTTCACATTTAGCCATAATTAAATTATCATAAGCATCGACTTCCCTATCCTTTTGTTTTACTTTTTTATATAGCTCTACATTCCCCTCCTCCATTATCTCAAAACTATTTTGAACCTGCTCATCAACGAGAGAAGCCATTTTATTTATAGCAATTTTTAATTCTTCAAATTCTTTTTCGAAATGTCTTTCCATTTTTTCTCACCGGTTTTAAAATTGTTGGAAATATTGTAAAGGTATAGGCATAAGATAAATGTAAAATGTAATTGTATATTGTGTGCAGTAAGTAGAATGTGGTATAGTTTCCGCGATAAAGAATTGATTCGAGAATTAAGTATTGAGTATCGAGTATCGAGTGACCATCATCTAGTATCGAGTATCGAACATCCGGTAACGAGCATCGAGCATTTGCAATATAATTATTCTTATTTATGATAAAAAAAATCCCTTTATAATTTAAAATAAACCAGATACAATTCGCAGCCTTACCCGAACCTTCCCGTAATATAATCTTCTGTTTGTTTTTTATCGGGCGCAGTAAACATTTTTTTTGTATCTGAAAATTCGACAAGTTCGCCCATATAAAAAAATGCAGTATAATCGCTGACCCGCGCGGCCTGCTGCATATTATGGGTTACTATTACAATAGTAAAATCTTTTTTAAGTTCAAAAATCAATTCCTCAATTTTTGCAGTAGAAATCGGATCAAGTGCGCTCGCAGGTTCGTCCATAAGAATTACTTCAGGATTTATAGCAATTGTGCGTGCAATACAAAGCCGCTGCTGCTGACCGCCGGAAATATTTGCACCGGAATCATTTAAATTGTCTTTCACTTCATCCCAAAGTGCAGCCTGCTTTAAGCTTCTTTCAACAATTTCAGTTAATGCTTTCTTGTTTCTGAAACCGTTCAGCTTTAATCCGGCAACTACATTATTAAAAATTGACATTGTAGGAAATGGATTAGGTTTCTGAAAAACCATTCCGACTTTTCGTCTTAAATAAACAGGGTCAAGCTTCATTATGTCTTCATCATCAAGCAAGATTTGGCCTGTAATTGTCCCGCCTACAACTTCGTGCATCCTGTTTATGCTTCTTAAAAATGTAGATTTACCGCAGCCGGAAGGCCCGATTATCGCCACAACTTTTTTCTCCGGGATCTCAAGCGATATATTTTTGATGATTTTGGCTTTCCCAAAGTATGAACATAAATCTGCTACTAAAATTTTATTAGCCATTTTTTTCTGAATTTTTTCCTCGACAATTGCCGGAGTTTCAATTTGTTCATTAATTTTCATTACTATTTCGATTACGTCTTATATTTTGAACGAGTTATAATCCTAAATATCAAACTAAATACAGAAATTAAAAGAATAAGAACTAAAGCCGCCGTCCAAGCTTGATCATTCCAATCTTTATAAGGAGAGGACGCATATTGATAAATATACACCGTTAGCGATGCTATTGGTTGAAAAACATTTGTTGACCAGAACCTATTATCAAGTGCAGTAAACAAAAGCGGGGCGGTTTCTCCCGCTGCTCGTGCAAGCCCTAAAAGGATTCCGGTTGCGATACCTTTCCATGCTGTTTTTAAAACTATTAATATTGAGGTTTTCCATTTAGGTATTCCTAAAGCTAAGCCTGCTTCCCTGTACGAATGAGGTACAAGCTTAATCATTTCCTCTGTTGTGCGGGTAATTGTCGGTATCATTAAAATAGCTAAAGCCACTCCTCCTGCAAGGGCTGAAAAATGTTTCATCGGGATGACAACCAATGTATATGCAACAACACCGACCACAATCGAAGGCACTCCGCTTAAAACATCCGTTAAAAAACGAACTGTCGCACCGAATTTATTTTTGCCGAATTCCGAAAGATATGTACCGGATAATATTCCAACCGGGATTCCAATAGCACCGCCGATACCGATTAGTATTAAAGTACCAACTATAGCATTGACCATCCCTCCTCCCGGTTCTCCAACAGGTGTCGGCAGCTTAGTAAAGAAATTAATATTTAAATAAGCTATACCTTTGGATATTGTATAATAAAAAATCAGAACCAGGGGAATTATAGTAACTAAAGCGGAAATTAGCGAAAGAGAAAGCATAACCACATTTGTAGCTTTTCTCCTGTAAAACGTAAACTTATTATACTTTTTCATTTTTTCATCCTGTGTTCAACTCCCCAGACCAGCAAATGTGCAAAAATGTTTATTATAATTGTTATAACAAATAGTATCAGAGCAAGTTCAATTAATGCACTCAAATATAAATTCGATGTAGCCTCCGTAAATTCGTTTGCAATTGTGCTTGCCATCGTAGTAGCCGGGTTTAAAATCGATGCCGAAATTTCCGGACGGTTTCCAATTACCATAGTTACAGCCATAGTTTCGCCCACTGCCCTGCCGAAACCTAAAATAATTGCCCCAAGCAATCCTGACCTTGCATTACTCAAAACAATTTTAGTAACTTCCCATTTTGTCGCTCCTAATGCATATGCAGCTTCTCTTTGAGTGTTTGGTACGGATTTTAAAACATCACGCGAAATTGAAGATATAATCGGCAGCACCATTATAGATAAAATTATACCAGCCGCAAGCATTCCAAAACCGTAAGGCGCTCCTTGAAAAAACGGTGAGTTGGGAAATTCATTTTGCAGAAAAGGCTCTACTACATTACGAAGCCAGGGCACTAAAACAAATATTCCCCAAAGACCGTAAATAACACTTGGAATTCCGGCTAATAATTCCGTTAAAAATGATAAAGGTTTTTCGAGCCATCCGGGGGCAAGTTCTGCTAAAAAAACCGCTACGCTTATGCCCAACGGTATTGAAATTAATAACCCGATAAATGATGAAGCCAAAGTTCCGAAAATCATTGGCAGTGCACCGAACACTTCCGAATACGGGTTCCAGGTTGTCGATGTTAAATAACCCCAACCGAATTTTCTTATAGCAAGTACCGAATGGGAATACATTTCCCATCCCATAAAAAGAACAAGAATAAAGACCAACACCGCAAAAAACAGTGTCAGTCTTTCAAAAATTATATCGCCCGGGTTGTTATTTCCTAATATTTTATATAAGAATGTTGAATTTTTCTTTTCTTTATTCTTCTTAAAATATTCCTGAATTTTTTCGAACGATTCGCTGTCTTTCAAAATTTCTACCGGGTTATTCCGTAAATTATATAGGTTTTCCGTTACTAGTTATTAAATTTATTTTTTCAAGGTCAAGCTTCTGAACAGAACTCGGAAGCGGTGCATAATAAAGACTCGTTGCATCTGCCTGTCCTTTTGTAACTGCCCATTTCAGGAACTTGACAAGTGCCTGTGCATGTGATTTATTTTTAATATCTTTTGGGACAACCACCCATGAGAATCCGCAGATCGGATAAGAATTTTTACCTTCTGAATTTGTAATAACCGCACGTAAGTCTTTCGGCATATTCTTAGAAGCTCCTGCAGCCGCATCGGAAACAGTGTTAAAATTAACATCGACAAAATTTCCGGCTTTATTTTTCATTTCACAATAAGGCAGGTTATTTTGTTTCGCATAAGCCAATTCAATATAACCAATGGCGCCTGGAGTTTGAGCGATAATTCCCGCAACTCCTTCTGTTCCTTTTGCGCCAAGCCCGACAGGCCAATTGACGGATGTGCTGTTGCCGCATTTTTTTGCCCATTCAGGACTTACTTTTGTTAAATAACTTGTAAATATAAAAGTTGTACCGCTTCCTTCGGAACGGTGTGCTACAATAATTGCTTTGTTTGGAAGTTTTTTGTCGGGATTCATTTTTACCAATTTAGGATCATTCCACTTGGTAATTTTGCCGAGATAAATATCCGCAAGGGTTGTTCCATCGAGTTTAATTCCGTTTCCAACAGAAGGAAGATTATATGTAATAGCTACACCGCCCATTATAATGGGAATATGCAGCACATCTGTTCCTCTTTTTTGCTTAAATGCATTCATTTGCTCTTCAGTCAAAGGAGCATCGGAAGCACCAAAATCGACCGTACCTTCGGTAACCTGGCGAATTCCACCACCGCTGCCGATAGATGCATAATTTATCTGAATACCTGTCATTTTATTGTATGTGTCAAACCATTTGGAAAAAATAGGATAATCAAACGTAGATCCTGCTCCGGTCAATTTAACCTGTGCAAGAGATATTCCTGTTAGAACTCCTAAAAAGAGAACCAAAATTGTTACGAATTTAGCTTTCATAATATAGCACCTTTAGTTTTAATAAATTAGAATATAATGTTAAAAAATTGTTAATTTTTTGTTTACTTTAAAATACCCAGTAAAAAGATACCTTCGGGGTCACATCACTCTTATCTCCATTATTTGAAGGAGTAGCCTGATGGGAGAGAACTTCAACATTAGGAGTTACACTAACATTTTTTATTGGGTTAAATTGAATACCTGCAAGTATTAACGATGTTCCGTCATTGTCTTTATTAGTATTCGGATCGACGGTATCAAAACGCCCAACTAACTGAACTTTTTCGCTCAGATTTGCATAGGCCCAAATGGAGATACCGAAACCACTTTGAGTTTGTAAAGCTGAGGTAGCATTAGCAGCGTAGTTGTTTTGTTGGGATTTTGTGAAAGCCTCAAGTCCGATCGAAAAACTTCCTTTTTGCCTGAAATTTATAAATGCTGCCCCAACAAAAGCGCTATTAGACTTCATAGTGCTGTCAACAGGATCCTGAATTTGCGGTGCAGATGCATAATCACCGTAAAGAGTAATTAATAAATTTGAAGAAGGATTGAATTCAAGCAAACCATAATATCTTTTATATTTGTTTGCTTCAGGACTATTGCCGGAATTGTTACCTAATTTTATCCAATATTTAACCGTTCCGCCTTCATCGAATCTACCTTTTAAGTCGATGCCCATATCTCTAGAACCGACTATGTGATTAAAATCCATAATGGTCTTTTCGAGGTAGCGATGTCCCCAGGCGCCTTCGGAAACATCGTAAGCCGGGGTTGGAGAAATACCGAAAATAAGATCGGAACCGGAAAATACATTATGCCATTTCAACCAGGCATCTTTAACCAAAACACCAAATTCATTTTTTCCTCCGCCACTTCCGATTTGATCAGTTTCCAGACGAAATCTTGAAGAAAAATTATCGGATAATCCGAAATCTCCTGTAAAATAAACTCTATTTATCCGGACACCGTTAATGTCTTTGTTTGCGTGATTGAAAGCACTGGCATTATAGAAAAAATCTCCAAATGTTAGTCCGTGAATTTTAACTGTTGGATAATCGGATTTCTCCTGCGCAAAACTGCTTCCGAATAGGAGAACTGCTAAAAAAAGGTACGACAAATTTTTCATGTTTAGAGAACCTATAAATGTTTTTAAATAGTGAATTATTCAGTGAAGTCTAATTGAAAAAAATAATTTCGACTGGTATAAAGTTAACTTTTGGGAGGGCGTTAAATATTAAGGCAATTTTATTTTAGTATTACCAAATTGTTAAGAGCTTTGAATTTTGACTAATTTAAATTTTCAAACGAAAATTAAAATTTTACGGGCCGAAATTTAAAGGAAAAACAAACTCTACTCTTGGCTCAATTCTCTTTTGAGGATTATAACCAATTATATCATCATTAGCATTTCTAACAGGAGCAAACGTCCAGATGTAATACATAGAAACTATTATATACGGAATAGGTTTATATCCCACCGCACTGTAAAGATATGATTTATCATCAAGCTTAAATATTTCGGATTCCGATCCCATACCGATTTTATCATAACCAGCTCTTAAAACAAACGGTGTTCCTTCAGGCTCGATTGAAGTACCAAGATGAAGAATTCCGCTGTTGGGAGTTTTGTCAAGCCTCTGGTAACTTCCTAATACAGAAAACAAGTTTGCAACATTTACAGTTAATTCACCATAGTAACCGTTGTCCGGGTGATTCAATGTATCTAATTCCATAATTTTACTTCTAAACGGGTTAGCGTTAAATCTTTCAATTTCATAAAATGAATTGAAATATGAAGCGATATACTGTTTCCCGTTAAATCTCCTTTCAAGCTTTGCAGATGCGCTGACCAAACCGAGTGTATTAAAATCCATAATAACACCAGTAGCAATACCGCCGCCGAAATTAATTATCTTTGTAAAATCAGTGTAAACAGTTGTATTAAAAATACCGGTTCTTACAATTGGAAAACCAACATCAAGTCCAATGATATTTATTGCCCCATGATCTTGAGTGACATTAAATTGATTTTGTATTGGATCATAGGTTCCGTTTAATATTCCTGCGTTGCTATCAAAATCACCGGCATAAGAAGCTCCGACTTCCATCCCGCCTATTATTGGAATTAATCCCGCTTCTGAAAATTGCAGCGGACGAAAATATCCTCTAAACCCAACAACGCCTGCCTCTGCAAACCGGCTGTAAATAGATTCGAAGCCAAATTTGCCGAAATCAATATCCATAACTAAACCGATTTTCCGGTTGTCAATACTCGGACTGTTGTTATACAAATACATTATGCTTCCATGACCTAAAGTATAATAATCCAGAGCACCGAGCTTTATGAAAACAGGGTCATGTTTTACACCATATCGCACATAACGAATGATGCTGAGGTAATCCGAGAATTCATTAAAATCTTCTTTTCTTAAATTTCCTTGTTGGTCTACATCCAACCGCAAATCAAGGCCGACGCCGAAATTAGCGAACGATACTTCGGGCGTAAAATGAAAAGTGTAATACGGCGTACCGTTGATCCAATTTAATCCGAGCCCACCTGATACCTGGCCCTGCCCGTCTCTTGGGTATTGGTTAAATTGAGCGAATATACCAATAGGAAATAAAAAAGTAAGGAGCAGTAAAATATATTTTTTCATTTAACTACCTTGGTTAATATTTTAATGAATTGATACTTCTAAATATACATGAGCTGTTTTAAAAAAGGTATCTTTTTTTAAAAAAGATATTCCGTAATAATATTTGAAAATTCACATATAGATTCTCTATGCTGGACACTGGATGGCGAATAAATAAATTTTTCTTGTGGACATCCTATTATCGAAAGTTTACTAAAAGATATGCCGGATAATTATAAGAATTTTTCTTATTATTAACAGATGTGTTTATTTTTAAGGAATAAATTTTCCCGAGTATAATTTGAATAAACTTAACGAAATTATAGAAAAAAGATTTAAACTTATAAGCTCTATAGTTTTCATACTTCTGATTATTTATGCGTGGTTCAACAGGTTCGTTCAGGATGATGCATTTATTTCTTTCCGCTATGCTAAAAATTTTGTAAAGGGATGGGGACTTGTTTTTAATAAAGGCGAAAGAGTCGAAGGTTATACGAATTTTCTCTGGACCTTAATAATTTCAATTCCGATTAGGCTCGGAATAGCTCCGGTTTTATTTTCTTATATACTTGGAATATTATTATTTGCACTCAGTTTATATTTTACATTCAGGATTTCAAATTTTATATTTAAATCAAAAACTCTTTCGCTGCTTACTGTTTTTCTTCTTGGTACAAACTATACTTTTAGCTGTTATGCAACCGGCGGAATGGAAACCCAGCTTCAAACTGTATTCGTGCTTATTTCATTTTTTCTCATCATTAAATTTTCGGAAAATAAAGTTTTTGGTAGTACGAAGTTATTCTTGCTTTCAATTGTATCGGCCCTTTCGATTTTAACAAGGCCTGATTCGGTTTTATTCGTCGTAATTATTTTCGCTGCATTTTATTTCTTTCATAAAGAAAAAACACTTCCCTTTTCCAAACGGCTTAAGAATAATCTCATTTTTATCATTCCATTTTTATTAATTATTGCAATTTACTTAATCTGGAAATTGGATTATTACGGAAACATTCTTCCCAATACATATTATGTTAAAGCAGCAGGTGAAACTTCTATAATTCACGGACTAATCTATATTGGTAGATTCATTACATCCTACTGGTTATTTCCGTTTTTAATTATTTTACTATTTTATTTCGATGACCTTTACAAAAACTCAAATTATATTATTCAACTTCTTTTTATTACAGTTATAATCTGGATGTTATATATAATCAAAATTGGGGGAGGATTTATGGAATTCAGATTTTTTGTCCCGGTTTTACCTTTCTTATTAATTATTGTTATTTGGATTGTTGAGAAACTATTTCATACCGAAAAATTAAAGTTTGTCTTTATTTTGATCATTTTTGCCGGCTCATTTTTTCACATGTTAACTTTCCATTACGTATCGGGAATTGAAAGCATAACAAATTTAAAATCTCATTTAGATGATCCGGGGCAAAACTGGATTGGTGTCGGTAAGAAACTAAATCAATTATTTGCAAATGAAGATGTTAAAATTGCCGTAACTGCTGCAGGTGCCGTACCGTATTATTCCGGTCTTCCCACACTCGATATGTACGGATTAAATGATCCGAAAATCAGCAGGGAGCAGAATATTATCAGTAACAGACCGGGACATCAGAAATTAGCGCCTGTGGAATATCTGCGGAATCAAGGTGTAAATCTTCTAATAGGAGAACCGTTCGTTGCAGAATTACCTTTTAGGGTAAATGAAATTTCCCCCAAAATGTTGGAAATTTATTTTAAATACAATATTAAAGATCTGGGAAAGCTTAATCCGAAAATTTTGGTCACTCAAATAGATGAAGAGCATTTACTGATTATGATTTATCTTAAAGATAATGTGAAAGTAGACCGGGCGATAAATCAAATGGAAATAAAGGAATTTCCTTTTTCGGAAATTACTTTCAACGCACAACGGCTAACTTCTGAGTAACGGCAATATTTTTACTTCCAAGTGTCATAATAACTTTGTAAAGATAAACTCCGTTGGCAATTGCATCTCTATCATGATCTTTACCATCCCAGTATATTTTATTGAAATCGTATCTCAAACGCGATGAAGGAATACTTAATTCCTGTATTAACCTGCCTGCGATTGTAAAAATTTTTATTCTAATCTTATCCGGTATTTGAGTTAATTTAAATGTGAAATATGTATCTCCCTTAAACGGATTCGGATAATTATAAACATCCAGTAATTGAGCTTCATTAGAGACGGTAAATTTTTTGGTTACGCCGGAAGAATCCACATAAGTACCTAATGAATTTTTACCGATTGCCTTTAAAGTATATGTTCCATCAGATAACTGCTGTGGTTTATAAATTACAACTACCTTTGGATTATCGTTTGAGAATTGATATGATAATGTATCTGTATTGCCTGAGTATTGAATTAAATTATCATCTAAATAAATTTTTAAATCGGATGGGTCAGTAATTGGGATTAAAGTTTGATCATTCATTTCAACTCTAATAGTCGGATGTGGAGAAACATAATCGCCATCCAGAATATTTTCTCCATTGAATGTAATGTTTATAGAAGGTTTGCTTGTATCTTGTTTTACATAAAACGGAACCGAGTAGTAATTATTATCTTTATAAATTTCCCTTACTTTATTTTCCGGATCTATCGTAATATAAAAGTACATACTACCGGTCGAACCGTCGATGCTGTTATATGTTATGTTGAAATCTTTATTTGCAAATGTATCTAATGAATCAACTGTTGATTCAAAAAGCTGCTCATGGGAATTATCAGTCTTAACCAATTCTACCTTAACGTTAAATGAATCAGCAGGTACTTCGCCTACATTAAAAATTTTGAAATTCAAATTTGTACTTTCACCAATTGTAATTGTATCGGGAGATACGGAAACTACCTGATAATTTGTACCAAGTTCCGGTACGCCGGTATAATTAACACCAAGTGAAGATAACGACGGGGAAATTCCGTTCGAAGCAGAATTAAATTCAGCTAAAATTTTTACGTCCGGATATTTTTGGGGATTTATCGAACTCAAGTCTGCTGTTCCGTTATTCAAATTTAAAATATTTAATGTGTCAATTGAACCATCGTCTTTAATCCCAAGTGGACGAAATGTGATTGTTGAATTAGATGGAGTATTTATAGATACATCCATATTTTTCCAGCGGCTGGATGGGCCGATCTCACTTGAAACATATATACCTGATGTAGAATTCAGAATAAATGTCGAATCAATTGATACTAGTCCGTCATAAGGACCATTAATTGCTTCGGGAACCGAACCGGGCGCTGCTCCTTTTTGACCGATTATTGCCCACGAACCTCTAAATTGAAGAGAATCGATTTTAGTTCCGCCTATTGTATGTATTGCATCTTTTAATGCTTGTGTAATATTATTTTCAGCATCATCGGCAACCCCCATAACAACGATTTTCCCCGGTGTAATTGAGTCTATCAAATCTACTAATTGCTGCATATTGGAAGGGTTATTAAATAAATTAAAATAAGTTACCGTATCAATTTTTAGATTTAGTGAATCAAAAACCGCAATACCCATACCTGCAAAAAAAGTACTAGGCAAAATATTTTGCCCGTTTACACTTATTACGCATGTTCTTCCTGCATAGAAGCCTGCAGAAAGGACAGAAATTTTAATTGAATCATTAACAATCTTCAAATTATTGTTTACAAAGCTAATACTTTTGGTTGAACCCTTAGCCAGAGATATCGAGTCACTTAAAAAATATTTATCTCCGTTTACATTTAAAAATGATTTTACCTGAGAAAATTCAGAGTTGTTATCATTTAGCCGGTATCTAAACCAGTATCTTTTCCCACTCATCAAAGGAGAAAAAACAATTCTTTTATACGGAGAGCTAATCTGAACATTCCTTTCAGTATAATTATTGAAATTCGCACTCTCTGAAAGTTGATAAATAAAACTGTAAGAAGGAGAAGTATAAACTGTTGGACTTAAGACAACCATCGAATCAATCGCCGGGTTTTCAACTTCGGAAGTAATCAAATCCCTAACATCTAATGATGCCACATTAAATCTAAACGTTGCAAAATTATCATCTTCATAAATTTCAGGAATTAAATTACTCGGATCAATGTTAATTGATAAAGAATGCTCACCTGGTTTATTTTTAGTTTGCAGCCAAATGTTTAAAGTATCCTTATAACCCGGCATAAGTATTTTAATTTGAGAAGTCTTTAATAATATGTTATTCACCGTATGTTGATAAGTGATGGCAACAGAATCATTATTTGCAATTCCCCAATTATTTATGATTACCTTAACTAAAACCGAATCTGTTTTGTCATTTGGAAAGCTGTTTTGTAATTTGAAATCATCTTCTCCTATTTTCAAATTCGGCAAAACAGGTATTTTTAATTGCACAACCGGATCTCCTAATAGAGTATTGGTATATCCAAAAATCCTATACGAGGCGGAGTTACCATAAATATTAAACATCTGTATTTTAGCATCCAGGTGTGCAGCCCCAATTTCCCTTACCGAATCTTGTACTATAGCTCCATAGAATAATTGAGGAACAGTTGTGGCAGTCGAAGTGAAACCCAAAGAAGAATTGCCTACATAACCAATAGCCTGCCCGGTGTTATCAAATAAAAAATGTTCGCCAAAACAAACAACATCAGGCTCCGCAAATTTATTTGTTGAACATCCGAAATCGGTTATTAGCGAATTTCTATTTACTGTATTTTCAAGCTGTTCTGAACTGCTTATATTATTATCCCAAGTTGAAGTTCCGCTATGGCCTAAATAAGAAATAAATACTGCACCATTATGGATTGTATTCGTAACCTGTGCAGGAGTATACGGGCCGAAGTCAGACTGGGGATTAGTAGTTTTATAGAAATGTGTATACTCACCGGCAATTGGTTTAGGTTTTATAAAGTTGTCAATGACATTTTGATTGACAGATCTAAGCAGTTGAATTTCACCGGGTTTCTCGGCATCACCACCGCTGAAAAATATATACCTCTTATTCCATTCATTGTATGGGCTCGTTAAGTTATTTTCTACCTTAGACAAATAATACGAAAGTTCCGATGTATTATTTATGGGAATCCTTCCCACTTTCAACTGCGGTACAGGCAATGTACTATCCGACCAAACAGCATACCATTCATCGGATACCGGGTCTCCGAATGAAGGGACATAATTTCCACTTAAACGAACATTTTCCCAAAATAGTTTATAACCTTTATAATCATAATCTGCATCGCCGATTAAAACTAAATAAGATGGTTTTGGTTCGACTCTATTTTGGAATGTTTCTTCAACAAAAAGTTTTATTGACTCCGGTGTAGAATATCCGAAACCAAATTCATCATAAATATCATATGTATTATATAAAGAAGTTTTGATGTTGTAATCTGTTGAGATAGAATTCAAATAATCCTGGGCAGCATTTAGGAACTTTGGAGCTGTTATTCCTATATAATCAGTTTGTTCAGTAATATTTCTAAGATTTACAAATTGTTTTGTGTAATAGAATTTAGGTTTTTCTATTTTATCCGGAATTATGACAACATATTCATCTTTAGCGGAAACAGTATCGGTAAAAAACAATTGCCCGGATTCAACAGAAAAATTGGTTATTTGTTTTATTTCAGGCTTTACCTTATAAATTACATAATTTGTTGAATTGGCATTACCCAAGTTAATTATTTTAACACCTGTTGAAACATCGTCACTAACTTTAAAATATAATGAATCATCAATCAGATTTAGAAACCGCGGATATTCAAAATCATACCAGTCAATCGCCACACTATTAGAACCAATACCGTTATCATAATTCATAACTGTTATATTGTTTGAACTTCCATTCAAGTCATTAGTATTTAAGCTTCCGCTTAATAATACTTGATCATACCTATTAATCTCAGCAGAATCTAAGAGAATATTATTAACTTTCATCGTCAAATTTTGGGAATGGAGCGCTGAATCGGATGATGCACTAATAAGTTTAAAATAAAATTTTGCATTTTTATTTGGGACGAGATCGGGAGCATCGAAAGAATAATTTCTTTGAGTCCCTGCATAAAGCCATTCTGTTTGGCTAAAAATCCAAGTTTTATTTCTTACCCAAAACGGACTCTGATTTTCCAAATCATTATCATATAAAAACTGAGCTAAAACATTTTTTTCAACATGCATGAAAGAAGTATAATAATTAAGAGTATCCTGAGAATTTAATGAGTTTGAAATAAGCTCAACTCTTTTACCATTTGTATAATTACAGGTTAGGAAAATTATTGTTCGAGGTAGAAAAATATGATGAGGC
>CAZKUR010000027.1:0-47162 GCA_964556005.1 uncultured Ignavibacteriaceae bacterium
AATATAAAAAACCGAGGAAGTAAATGAATCTGCATTATTTGCATATAATGCAAGTCTTTTTTTCCCATTGATACTAAAAGTATCTATCATACAAATGCCGTAGAATTTATTCAGTCTTTCACGTTTTGATCTAACTGTATCTGTAAATTCATAATGCCAAATAATACTTTTCCCTTTTGAATCATAACAAATTATACTGCCTATAAGAGATTTATTATCTAAGTCATCAGCAGCTTCCTGGCAAATCAATACTTCATTTATTCCATCGCCATTGACGTCAACAACTCTTGCATATGTTTGTCTGATATCCCAACTAATTACTTGCTCAGGATCCCAATTAATTTTTTTTGTCCAAAGAATTCTACCGGACTTGTTTTTGATTAAGGCATCGTTTCCGTTCATACCAATCATATATGGATTATTATCAATATTTTGATAAACTAAAAAGGACAAAACAGAACAGAGTAGTATAATTAAAGCAAATAAAATCCAATTCCTTAAAACAAACTTTCCGCCCCTGACAGCAATATTATCTTTTTTAATATTTATAAGATCTCTTCTATAAATTATATCGTCAAAGTATGATGCTTCAATTATTTTCAAATTTCTTTTGGGAAAATCTTTCTGAAGTTCGGTTATTTTATCCTTAACATAATCAGCTTCTTTATTGGGGACAACAAATGTTGGAATATCAGAGTAGAATAATACTTCTGTTTTTAGTTTAATTATTTTTTCAGAAACCGGTTTTATTTTACCATCCGGTGAAATACCTCCCGTTACTGCAATTTTTCCAATAGGATTGATTTTGTAAGGCGAGTCGTAAAATTTAAGCAACTCTTTAATAAAGACAAGTGTCAAAGCTGTTCCGAGAGAATCTCCAACGTATTCACCATTACGGTTATTAAACTGAATTACAACCTCATGGTGATCATTAATTTTGTGTATATAATCTTTTGAATATTTTTTTGCTAATTCCCATGAAGAAGTTATTTGCTCGGATATTTTTTTCTCAAGAATTTCCAAAGATGGAACAATAACAAAATTATCTTCTTTGGAATTTTTTATATTTTTTAAGGATACTGAAATAGTCTCGGCAAAACCAAGTTGTACATCGTGATTTAAGTGAATTGTATCTTCAAGAACCGGGAAGTAAAATCCCGGAAGTGTATCCGGAAAATTTGCATCACCTTCCATGATTGACAATAATTCATTTAATCTAAGTTCTATTCTTCTTAAAGAATTTTCTATTTCATCATGGAACCCATTGAGCTGAATATTATCTTTTAGTTTTGATGCTTGGTATATGATATTCTTAGTGAAAGCAGTATCATTAAAAAAAGGATCATAGTTCTTAAGTGAATTCACATAATCTTCAATAAATTCTATTAAGAATGAAGAAATAAATAAATAATTCTTCTGCGAATGAATAATATCAAAGTAATTGTTAAGTATATATAAAACCTGGCGAGGCGATTTAGATAAATTTAATTTATCTATTGTACTCTTCCGAATTTGTTCTAATTCCGCAGCGTTCATAAACCCAATGAAAAGAATAACTTAAAATAAGCAGTAAATGGAAACAGGGCAAGAAAAATCTTATTTTTTTCAAATTTAGTGAGTTAATAAAAAAATTGTGAAAAGATTTAATTATTATTTTATGGTATAAAATTAATTTTATTCTTTAATGAGTATTCGAGAAATCAGCTTATCCTCAGTGAAATTTATATTTGAAGTATTTTTGAACGATGTTTCCCGATATTTAATATCATGTTAGGTTAAATCATAAAAAATTAATTTCTAAATACATTTTCACATGCGAAAATTATTTAAGCAATTTTATCAAATGATATACTTATTATCTTTGTGTAAGGTATTTCCCTTTAATGATTACATGTAAGCCAAAATAGATTGCGCGCAGGTGGGTTGAAGCGGTGATAATGGAGTGTTACTTTATTAAAAATAATTTTTAGAATCTGCCGCTTAGCTTTTCGTTTTATTTTTGCCGATCTTAGACAGTCATCAGTTGTCATTGTTTTAAAAAAATCTTAAGAGGAGAAAAATGGCAAAATATATAAGCATCATCAGTATGATTTTTGGGGCAGCAGGTATCTTTTTCGGATTTTATTATTTGAACGATATGCCGCAGTCTTCATTAAAAATAGTCACGGTTTCAACAGTTGGAATTGTCGGTGTCCTTGCATTTATTCGCCATGTAATTTTCCATAAATCAGATGCTAAAAGACTCGGATGGGAGACGGAAAGGCCGGATTGGATGTTCGAAGTTGGGTTCGCAAATCTTGCATTCGGCTTTATGGGTTTCATTGTTGTATTTGCAGATTGGGGAACACTTGCAGAGGCTCTTGTGTTATTCGGATATTCCTTTTATCTGCTGCAAGCTGCAATGCTGCATGCGTACAGGTATTTTACAGATACTGAAAAAAATCCATCGAGGCTTTGGCGCAGTGTTATCGCTACTCTGCTTTACGTTGTAATGATGGCTTTCTTTGCTGTCGAAGCGCTTTCACTTAATTGAATCTTGAGATTTTTCTTAGCAAATTGTTATTGCCGTCATTTAATAGATAATATGGTGATCAATAACATGTATGTATCTTTGGCTTCCTAATATTTTGGCTTTTGATATTTATTTCCTTTCAAGATTAAAAAGATATATGAAAACATTTATTCTAATAGGATTGTTACTTGTTACTGGTTTTTTTTCCGGCTCAAGCTTAAGATTATCATCTGTCGATGGGAAAAACGGTGATATAAGCGGAAATTATTTCCCTCTCACAGGTAACCATACCCTGATTTATAAGACAAGCTTTGGCGATGAGAAATCAAAATTAATTTATGAAAACGGTTATTATCTCTTTAAGAATGACGGAGATAAATTTACGTATTATCAAAAATTACTTATCAATGAAAGTGGGGTTTATGTTTTATCCGTATATCAAAAGGTTCATGTTTTTCTGTTCATAAATTCCGAAGCAAACGTTCATTATAATAAACCGCTACTTAGAATCCCGTTCCCGGTTCAAGCAGGGAAAAAATGGAATTGGTCCGGGCTGGAAATAAAAGACAATGATACCGGAACTGTAAATGTTAGCGGAAAAATAATCGGGATTGATTCGGTTTCAACTCCGGCAGGAAAATTTGCAGCAGTTAAGATCAAATCTTTAATTGTCTCCTCAGCAGGCTCGAAAAATGAAATTACGGAATGGTTCGCTAAAGATATTGGAATGGTTAAAATGCAGATAGCTATCCAGGGGGGCGGGGTTATGGGTATGCTTAGAAATTTGCTCGGCTATCACAATATTGACTTTGAATTAAAAAAAATCGACTAAAATGGTATTTACATTTAGTCTAAATTTAAATGGAAATTTTAAAATAGATCAAGCCTCAGTTAAATTAAAGAAATTACAAAAGCCGATGATAATGTAGAGAATTTCATAGTAATTGTAATTTTCTTTTAAACTAATTTTTAAGTATCAGGCTGTTATTCTCATTTCAAGACACAATACTTTTTGAATTAATTTTTTAATAATTATTGAATTTTGGTAAAAATTGAATAATTTAAAAACCAAATTATAAAAATGGTTTGGTTCAAGTGGACTTCAAGGGATTGGAAAATAAGCGTGAAGAGATAGCTTCTCTAATTAACGGTATTTCTTCTCCACGCTTGAAGCTTTTTTTGTTAACGGAATTTATTGAAATAGTATTTCAATTCAACGATAAAAATATTCTCGAATCATACCTGAGCGAATTTATAGATGAGTATATCCACCTTTTAAAAATTTTTGAGCCGTCCGGTTTCGAACCTTCAAAAACAGAACAACTAATTTCGACTCTTAATAAAATTATTGCCTTAAATCTTTTTAATGATTATAGAGACAAATTCATTCCTATTGAACGATTACTTATAAATAGAATAGACGAAATAAAAAACTCATTGATTGGAAATGAAAATAATGATATGCAGCGTTTATATTTTCCGGCAATGGAATATACGAACGGTCAAAAGGGTAAAATAGGTTTTCTTGATTACATAGATATTAAAGTTTATAAAAAACCAAACTTCAAAGAAAATACATTTATTATAATTCCGAGTTCTGAAAATTTAGAAAAACGTCTGAGTGACCAGGTAAAGAATTCCTGGGAGACTGCGGTAAAGTTTGTTAAAGATAAATCTTTAAAGATTGAAGGTTATTATGAAGTAGTTATAAATATAAATAAAAAGTACGGTGAATACGCAGGGAATTCACTCGGCCTGGTTTTAACTTTGGGTTTCATTGAAGAATTGCTGAGCTTGTATCAAGCAAGAGATAAAGTTAAAATTAAATCCGGAATTGCATTAACCGGAGGAGTTGATGGAAAAGGCAATGTCCCGGCTCTACCGGAAGAAATCATTTCAGTTAAAGTAGAAGTAGCATTTTATTCTACCGTAAAATTTTTAATCGTTCCAAAAGCGAGCGAACAATTTGCACTTAATAAATTGGAAGAGCTTCACAAAAAATACCCTGAGAGAAATTTAAAAATAATAGGTATAGAATCTGTTTTTGATTTGTTAGATAGAAGGACGTTAATTGATATAGATAAAATTAATATTGCTCTTTTTCTTGGCAAAAAAATAAAAAGACATAAATATGCATTAGCTGCAATTCTGTTATTATTTGTCACCACAGGTTATTTTTATTTTAAAGATTATGATAACAATCCATATTCCATAAATATATCCAATCATATTTTATATGTTAAGAATAAATATGGTGGTGTTTTATGGAATACTCACGTTCACTACTCAGAACCGTTGGTTTTTTCAAGTGACGATGTTGACCTTTTTTCAAGAATCTTTGATATTAATAATGACGGAATAAATGAAGTATTGATAACAAATGAAAGTTTTGATGAATTAAAAAATGTAAATGAATTCGGAAGGATAGCTTGTTTTAGCAATAAACATAAACTTCTTTGGAAATATGTTTTCAGGGAATCGATTGAAACAAGAGTTGAAAAATTTTCGCCGTTTTACAGTTTAAAAATATTAGCGATTAAAAGCGATATAAAAGATCCGGAAGTTCTTCTGGTCGGGCAGCATGAAAATTTTTACCCGAGTCCTATTATCAAATTGTGTTTAAGAGACGGGAAAAGGGTGGGCGGCATTTTTTGGCACCCTGGCGGCGGCAGTAAGGGATTTCTGAATGATATTGATGGTGATGGAAAGGATGAATTGGTTGCAATAGCAATATCTAATGGTTTGGAACACTGTGTACTTTATTGTATAGATTATGATAAATTGAAAGGAACTGCACCAACAACTATTAATTATAGAATCTTAAATCAACCTATTGCTGATTTTGATCACTATATTATTTTACCAAAATCGGATTTAAATGAATATTACAAAGAAAGATATGATTTTCCGGTTGCAACACCAACTTTAACTTATAATAATCTAATAAATATTAATATTGTTGAAGAAAAATTCCCCGGGGGAAATAATGTTTCAATTAATTATGACTTTGATAAAGATTTCAAGCTAAAATGCATTAGCATCGGAGATAAATTCAGAGTTGTAAGAGATTCACTTGTTGCTCAGGGTAAATTAAAAGAGCCTTATACGGAAACCCCTCAGTATAAAAAATATTTAAGAGAACAGATTAAATACTGGAACGGCTCTAAGTTTGTTTCTTCAAACGATTTCAAATTTAAATAATTATGCGGGTTCATAAGTGAATCAGAGTATTAGCCCAATATTTTATAAAATTATTAATGATGAATATTCCGGGCAGGATATTAAGCTGCTGTTTAATTACTGTCAAAAAATTGCGGAAGTTTATGCAAGAACAAATTCAAAAGTTAGGGGAAAAAATCTGGAGAAATGGAATAATACTTTAAATGATCTTGTTTCTGAATCAGTGGCTCCGCTGTTTACCCTGAACTGTAAAGGTAAATTAAATTTACAGCAGTCTTATGATAAATGGGAATTACCTATAAATGAGGATAGCGATATTGATTTTTTCCTTCACCGTCTGGTTTGGAGAAGTGTTGAGCAGCGAATAAATTCGCTGCTTAAAGAATCAGATCCTTTTTTCGCTAAAATTTTGAAAACTATTTCAATGGGAGTTGCACATAATGATTATATAAAAGTCAACTACTTCGGTAAGGTTTATATTATTCATGCATCAGAAAAAGAAATCGAAGGCGCTGTAATCCCACTTGAAGAAATATGGAATATTCCGCAAAATTATTTCCTTAATAAACAGAAAAACCTTCTTGACGGATTAATGTCGTATTTAAAAGAAAATACCGATTATTTCCCGGCAATACCGTTAAATGAAATTATAAAAAGAATTAAAAATTTATATTTGAATAATAACATCAGGCCAAAAGCTTTAGATGAATTTGAAATGATTGAAATAATAGATTTGATAAAGAATGCCAATCAAAACATTATAAATAAAATAAATTCCTCTTATGTCCAAAATAATAAATTGAACAAAGATGAAGTGAAAAAAATAATAGGAATATTTAATGTAATTTCAAGCGACCTTGTAAATGGCAGCATGAAAGGCAATTTGGTGGATTATTTTGAAGAAACTTTCCAAGGAATACCTAAATCCATGTATTATGATAAATATCAGAAGATTTTAAATTACCTCTATAAAATATTTAGAAACGAAATTGCTTCAAAATTATAATGATTTTCTAAATGATGAATTAATTGGATTACTGTTTTATTAAACATTGTTATTTACATGAAAATAACCGAACAAGATATTTTTAATTATGTTTATTATACGGCGAAATTATCCCCGGAAAAGCAGCAATATATCAAATCAAACAGGAATTTTTTTGAGAAGCAGATAACTTTATGTGAAGATACTTTTTCAGCACTAAATCAAGAAAAATCAGCATTAAATAATATTATAATTCTTAATAAAAAAGCTGCTCTAAATCTTCAAAAAGAACAGGAATATTTTCTTGCGGCGGACAGCATAAGCCTTGATAAATCCATAAGAACTGAAACATATACCGACAGCAAAAACAATTTCCTGGTAAAAGTTATTTTTTATCAGGATAAAACAAGACTTTTTATTTTTAACGAGGAAAATAAACCGATTTACAATTTTAGACTAAACATCAAACCGCTTAATAGAACATATCAAATTGAGAACAGCAGCGAACCGATAGAATTACCCGCCGGACTAGAAATTAATAGTATCGAACTGGAAATGTAGGTACTCAATTTTCCCACTAAATATTTCAGATCATTTTTAAAATTTTTTTCTAAATACATAAATTTTTTCTTTACTATTAGAACAAATACATTCAATAGGTTTTAGAGTGAGCGGGAAACATATTGAGTATTTAAAAAGCCATCTTTGGGGGAGATGGCTTTCTTATTTTAAAGTTTACATTCCCTTAATATTCTCCTAACATTCAAATAATACTACCAAAGTAAATTTCAAATGGTTAATAAGATTTATTTTATAAACTAATAAGGGTCTAATAATATCTATGAAAGTAAAAAGAATATTTTCAAATATACTTATGATAAAGGATGAGCCGGTGTTACCGTGGGTTATAAGTATATTTTTCATGCTAATCAGCATAGTGATAATTGCCGGGATGTTCGGTTTGTTTAAAAATTTATACGAGATTCCCGTGATTCAAAAAATATTAACATGGTTTGTTGCCTGGGGTGTTTTCGGAGGAGCGCTTCATTTTATTGCTGAGCATCCTGGTACAAAAGTATTTCTCAATTCAAGCGACGGACAAATTATCCTGGAGAGAAAAAGCATTTTTGGAAAAGTTACCAAGAAATTATTAACCAGCGAAATTGAAAAATTCAATACGGTTGAAAATTTTGATAAAGAAGGAAGCCCTGTTTACAGGCCTGCAATAATGCTGAAATCAAACGAACAAATTTATCTTTCAATGTTTTGGTTTCATAGAAAAAGTGAAGTAGAAAAAATTATAAATGAAATAACTTCGTTTCTTGTAATATAGTTTGTATAAAAAAAAGGATGAATCATGATTGAATTTTATTTAGTAATGGCAGCTTATTTTGGCTTACTATTGTTGGGCCTGTACGTTTTTGCTCCTGAAACGAAACAAACAAACCAAAAGTAGCACTCTGTTATATCCTTATAGCCTTTCAAAAAAGATCATCAGTACGAAGGATTAAATTTCCTTCATCGTGTCATTTTATCCTCAATCCGCTCAGAATTTAATCCGGAATTGTACTATTTAATAATTTTAATTTTATTTGTGATATTCGATTAAACACTTGTATATTGGGCTCACAGCATTTACAACTTTTAAGGGGAGCTTAAAATGGATGTAATTAAAGAACTTTCAAAAAAAGGAGCGGATAAAGAATATATCGCAAAAAAAATTATCGGCTTACCGGCGGAAATACCTCGACTGTTTGAAGGATTGAATCATGATAAGGGGAGTATAAAATTTGGCTGTGATAAAATTATTCGGCTAATCAGTGAACAAAAGCCCAAACTCATATATCCGTATTTCAATGAATTAGCGAAATTACTAGATTCGGAAAATAATATTCTCAAATGGGGTGCAATTATCACTTTATCAAATCTTGTTAGAGTTGATTCCGAAAATAAGTTCGAAAAGATATTTAAAAAATATTTCTCACTCATAACAGGTAAAGAAATGATACCTGCTGCTAATGTAATAGGAAATTCATGGAAAATAATTTCGGCTAAACCGGAATTAACGGGAAAAATAACCAAAGAGATATTAAAATCAGAAAAATCGCATTACAAGAACAAAGGAAAGTTATCTCCTGAATGTAATAATATTGTATACGGTCATGCGATTAATTCATTCGATAAATTTTTTGATAAAATAAAAAATAAGAAACCGGTTATAGATTTTGTTAAAAGACAGGTAAATAATTCCAGGAACGCCACGGCTAAAAAGGCGGATAGATTTTTAAAAAAATATTAGATTAAAAAAAAGAAATGTTAGCTTGAATTATTTTTTAGGACGATTAATTTTAATTATGCTATTATTTCGGTAAAAGAATATGTAATATATATTTTTCGTAAGTGGAATATTAAAAATAGCTGCTGAAAATGAAAAATGTCAAAATCATATTATTTTCGGTTATTGTTATATCAGTACTGCTCTGGGTTTTGTATGAGCAGGATAAATCAACGGACCAATATTTATACGGTAATTCATACAGGCAGAATAAAATTGTAAATACCATCCGGCTTCATAAGTATGGAATTACCGGGAAGAATATAACCATTGGAATAATTGATGCAGGCTTCTGCACTATTCACCCTGTATTTGAGGATACCAGGATAATAACACAATTTGATTTTGTTACAAACAAACCGACCACTTTAAACTATAATCACATTAAAGGAATGGATCACGGTACAAATGTATTTAGTATGGTTGGAGGATATAAAGTTAATGAACTAATTGGAATTGCTTACGGTGCTAATTTCATTTTAGCGAAAACCGATATTTCAACCGATAGGATGGCGGAAGAAGAAATCAATGCTGTAAAAGCTTCCCGGTGGATGTTTGAGAACGATGCCAATATTATTACAACTTCGCTTAGCTTTAATAAATTCGATGATGCCAACTATTATTTTACGGGGCAGATGGACGGGAAAACCGCATTTATTACAAGAACAGCAGACAGCCTCGTAAATAAGGGTATTTTATTTTTTTGTTCTGCCGGGAATAATTACGATCAAAAGTGGCATATTATCGAACCTCCCGGTGACGGTTTTAAAGTTTTGGCAGTCGGTTCAATTGATAAAAATTTAATTCATTCTTTTTTCAGTTCATGCGGACCTACAATTGACGGCAGAATTAAACCTGATTTAGTTGCACCTGGAGAAGGAGTTTGGACTGCAAATTATTTACCGAAAATTAAACCGGAATTCAGCTGGAATCATGGGACATCATTAGCTGCACCGATAGCTGCAGGAATTGCCGCGTTAATTTTATCTGCACATCCTGAGCTTTCCAATGATCAAGTAATTGAAGCAATTAAAAAAACTTCCTCTAAATCGGATCATCCGGATAACTTATACGGATGGGGAATACCGGATGCGGAAAAAGCAGTTACATTTTTCGGCCCGGCTTTTTCAAATTTACCTGAAATAGTCGATCATGGAAACGAGTTTGAAGTTAATACTTATGTTTTAAGCAGTTACGGATTGTTTAAGTCGAGTATAGAACTTCATATTGTGAATAATAACAAAGAAGAAGAATCAATTATTAAGATGAATGAAGCCGGTGATAATAAATATAAATGTTCAGTCCCTTCGAATTTAAGTGAAGGAAACGTAAGATTTTATTTAAGAGCAAAAGATGAAAGAGGATTTATAACGAAATATCCGTCAGGAATTTTAGGTGAATATTTTGTTTGTAAAAGCATAAATGGGGAAATCAAAATTTTAAACTCAAAAGAGAATTAAACGATCTAAAGTCTGATTATAAATTAAAATTTTAATTTATCATAGTGGCTCTCATTAATAAGAGCTAATTTTATTTTGGACAGAAGAAGTAATTTTAGTTTACAAATCAGAATAGTTAGTAATTCTTATTTACAATTTGCAAATAAAATCGTAATATAACAGCCTATTAATTCAATTCTTCTGCAGCTAAATACTTCTTATATTCAATCGTTATACTCTCGCATAAAATACGGCATTTTCATCGATAGGGGATTATAAAAATTTTTCATTCCGGGGGAATTTTCATTGTATGAATAATTGTTGTACTCGTTCAATAAAAATAAAATTATTTAAATTCAGAGGAGGACGCTATGAAATCCGCATTTCTTAAGTTCATTTCATTTACTCTGCTGTTTGCTTCTGTTTTTGTTTTCACCAATTGTTCAACTGAGGAAAAATTAATACCGAGACAGGTGATATTCGGTAATCCAGACAAGGCCGGCCTGAATATTAGTCCTAACCACGAAATGATAAGTTTCTTAGCCCCGGTGAATAATGTGCTTAATGTTTGGGTAGCACCGGCAGACAAACCTGAGGATGCCGTTGCGATAACAAAAGACACACTCCGTGGTGTACGCATTTACTTCTGGGCTTACAATAACGAACAGGTAATCTATCTCCAGGATTTAGGCGGAGATGAAAACTGGCAGGTGCATGCTGTTAATGTAAAAACTAAGGAAGATAAAATCCTTACACCTTTTGAAGAAATAATAGGGCCGGATGGGAAACCTGTTACATTGCCTAACGGTAAAAAGCTAAGGCCGAGAGCGCAAATTCAGGATGTAAGTTATAAATATCCTAATGAAATACTTATCGGATTAAATACCCGTGATCCGAAATATTTTGATGTTTACTCGCTTAATATTATTACCGGCGATATGAAAATGATTCAGCAAAATGACAGATTCTTAGGTTTTCAAACCGATGATGATTTTAATATAAGATATGCAATAGAAAATACTCCCGATGGCGGTGCTGAAATCTTCATACCTGATGGTAAAGGCGGCTGGAAATCATTCGATAAAATTCCCATGGAAGATATGCTTACTACCTGGCCGATTACTTTCGACAAAACCGGAAAGATTCTATATATGATCGACAGCAGGGGAAGAAATACCGCTGCTTTGGTTTCGGTCGATCTCAAAACCGGGAATAAAAATATAATATTTGAAGATCCGCGTGCCGATCTCAGTAATGTAATGATTCATCCCACTGAAAAAACAATTGAAGCAGCCGCATCGGAGTATCTCCGTACCGAATGGAAGGTGTTGGATAATTCGGTTAAAGCAGACCTTGATTATCTAAATACTGTTGCCGGAGGCGATTTGAATGTAACAAGCCGTTCGCTTGATGATAACGTGTGGACTGTGGCATATGTAAAGGATGACGGACCTGTTAATTATTACATTTATGATAGACCGAATAAAAAAGCCAAGTTTCTTTTTACAAACAGAAAAGAACTTGAGGATGTACATCTTTCAAAAATGTTCCCGGTTGAAATTAAATCCCGTGACGGATTTACACTTGTAAGCTATCTTAGTTTGCCATACGGCAGCGATTCAAATTTAGACGGGCGTCCCGACAATCCAATGCCGATGATACTTTTTGTACACGGCGGACCCTGGGCACGAGATTCATGGGGATATGATTCTTATCATCAATGGCTTGCTAATCGCGGCTATGCAGTGCTCAGTGTTAATTTCCGGGGTTCTACGGGATTCGGGAAAAATTTTATAAATGCGGGCAACAAGGAATGGGCGGGCAAAATGCATAATGATCTTATAGATGCAGTTAACTGGGCAATAAATGAAAAAATTGCAGATAAAGAAAAGATTGCTATCATGGGAGGCAGCTACGGAGGTTATGCAACTTTGGTCGGCTTAACTTTTACTCCCGATGTATTTGCCTGCGGTGTCGATATTGTCGGACCATCGAATCTCCAAACATTACTTGAGACTATTCCTCCTTATTGGGCCCCGATGCTAAATATGTTTACCTCACGTGTGGGAGATCATCGTACTGTTGAAGGGAGAAAACTGCTTAATGAACGTTCGCCTCTTAACTATACCGATAAAATAATGAGACCATTGCTTATCGGGCAGGGAGCTAATGATCCGCGTGTAAAGCAGGCAGAATCCGATAGAATTGTAAAAGCATTACAGGGAAAGAACATTCCTGTTACATATGTACTTTATACAGACGAAGGCCATGGCTTTGCGAGACCCGAAAACCGTTTGTCTTTTAATGCTGTTGCAGAAATTTTCATTTCACAATTCTTAGGCGGAAGATCCGAAGCAATTGGTGATGATTTTAAAAACTCAAGCATAACTGTGCCTAACGGCTCCGAATATATACCGACTTTAGCCGATAAACTTGTAAAAGATTAGAGCTAAAAAATTAAGCTTCGCTGTATGAATTGGAAATTGAATATTCAGGCGGCGAAGCTCTTTATTTTTGTAAAACAGTCGTATAAAAGTGATTATTTACACGTTTTTTATAAATCTATTAATATTTTGTTGTAACGTGGAGAGTACCTTATTATATTCACCCGTCTAATAAATTATTCCTCTTTTTCCCAACATTTCATCACCCTTAATATTTAGGAGGTCTTATGAGAATATTTTCTCAAATTTTTTTATTTCTACTGTTTTGCAGCCTTGTAACTGTAAAAGTATCAGCACAAGGAATGACAGAAAAGATGGGTAGTAATAAGCCGTCTCTTCTTGCTAAATTAGTTGCGGACGATCTAATGGGAACAGCTAAAAAAATAATATCCCTGGCGGAGGCAATGCCTGAGTCAGATTATAAATGGCGGCCGGAAAAGGGAGTAAGATCCGTCAGTGAAGTTTATGTGCATGTTGCAGCAAGCAATTATTTTATCCTTTCTTACATCGGTGAACCAATGCCTGAAGAACTTAAAAAAGGATCTGAAAATGAAAATCTTGAAAAAACAATGACTGATAAAAAGAAAATCATAAGCTTTTTGAAACAGTCGTTTGACGATGCACAAAAGTTTCTGGCAAGTTATACCGATACCGATTATGATACTGAAGTCCAATTACCTTTTGGAAAATTTACAAAAGGTGAAGTATTAATGCTTGCAGCTTCACATCCCCACGAGCACTTAGGACAATCAATAGCGTATGCAAGAACAAACCATATAACTCCGCCCTGGTCTATGCCGAAGAAAAAATAATTTTTGCAAGGGCTGATCAAAAAAAGAGAAATTATCATTGCGAGTTATCGAAAAAGGCCTTGCCTTTATTTATCAGAAGAATGACAATTATCTATGCCTTGCGGTTGGATATAATTTAAAATAGAAAAAATCATATAAATCGATATTGCGAACCGCGTAGCGCCTGTCTTCAAATTGCCGGGGTGAAAACCGCTTTGCCTGTCAAAGACGAGGTCTCACCTTTGGTTTACCAACCCTTAGGTTGGCGGACAATCTCAAAGAAGTTGAACAATAATTATTATAGATTGTTTCGTCATACTTACAACGTGAAAACGAATGAAAGTATGACTCGCAATGACAGTATGAAGGCATTCGTCATTAGTTGGAGTGAAAGACGAGGCAATATTTTTAATTTAATACGAAAGTTGTATTGCTTCATCGTTTTGGGGGATGGTGATGACGAAATTCCATTGTGATCAGCCGCTTTCTTTTTTAAAGAAACTAAAAGAATTTTCAAGCAGAAAACTGTAAGTCTGAAACAATCAATTTGTTCAAGATTTTAGTAACTATTTGAAGAATTTTCTTGTTCATTAAAAAATAATATTTTAAGTTATTACTCGATCAAATTATAACCCTTGTAAACATTTTTTTGTTTTATATATTTTGGGAGAGTTTAAATTAAATTTAACTTACACTTATATGGATATTATTGAAGTCTTTCATGAATTTAAAAAGATTATCAAGCCTAGGATATGTTGTTGCAGCTTTAATGCTTCTAATTCTCTTTTACAGGCAATCTTTGTTTGCGAAAGGAATTACTTTTATTATAATACAAATTTTAGCAGCATTACTTATGGTTTGGGCACGAATAACTTTTGGCCGCCGAAGTTTTAATGTAACAGCGGAACCCACAGAAGGCGGTTTAGTTACTTCAGGTCCGTATCGATATTTCCGGCATCCAATCTATGCCTCAATAATCTATTTTACATGGGCCGGCATACTAACTCATGTTTCATTATTGAATGTATTTATTGGCCTTGCTGCAACAGGGGGATTAGCTGTACGAATTTACGCAGAAGAGAGACTTTTGGGGGAAAAATATCCTGAATATAAAGAGTATACTTCACGAACCAAACGGATTATTCCATTCATTTTTTGATTAGAGAATATACCTTCTATATACTACACTATTTAAAATAAGCCTCATTCGCATAAAATAATTTTTTTATAAAATAAAAGATTCAACAACTTCTTATTGGAATAGAGAGATTCCGGTAAAGATGCATAGCTAATTTTTATTAAAAGGAATTATAACAGTGATAATTCACACTTTAAAAAAATCTATCGTTATTTTGTTTCAACATGCAAAATGCTTTAATCAATTACAAGAATTTTTCATTAATATTAGGCGGCGAACCTTTTATTTCTTATAGTAAAGGTGAAAGTAAATATTATTATCTCTACTCATCCTACACAACGAATTATTTCTCTAAAGATGTAACATTTGAGTTTGGAGTTGATTTGATCGCAGGGGTTGAGTACAAACTAATTGAAAATATTATACTTTCCGGTGAATATGGTTTAACATTATCAAAAGAGAACTCAGACGTTGAAGATACCCTCACCAAAGTTTATTTTAATTTGGCTCCGGCTAATATTTATAAAGCGAACGGGAAATCACATTCACTTACTCTTAATAGATCGGGAGTAAATCTGGGAATTGCTGTTTTCTTTTAATAAAAAAATTTTGGAGATAGAAATCTTTAGGCACGACAGGAATCCTATTATAGAGCCAATTTAAATTAGCAATTCATAATATTCTGCCCGCCAATCAATTTTAATTACTGCAACCAAAATGATTCAATAAATTAAAACACTGGCAATAATTATTGATTGATTTCAAGAATAAGAATTGAATAATTAATTGAACTTTAATTTTTTTTATAGTTATTCATTAAATTGTAAGTCATTAAAATTTAGGTAAATTTTGAGCAGAGAAATTAATTTTAGAAAACTAACAGACAGCGATAAAATTTGGACAGAAGATTGCATCCAATAGCATTGGGGTTTAGAAAAAGTAGTTGTACATCGTACAATTTACCATCCTGCAGCTTTAGATGAGCTGGAATTTGTTATCAAACTTTTTGCAAATAAAAAGATAACATCTTTCTACATGATCTAAAAATTTCTGCTTTTTATTTTCAAATTTAAATTAAATGACACCGAAATTTACTTTTATATAAAAATGCCCGTTAAAATAAAGAAATTTCCCGAATCTTCGATAATTTATATATAGATGGCAAGTAAATAATCATTTAATTTAAATTATTGATTGGAAAATAGTTTCCATGATAAATGTCGATTTAGATAATAATATTCGAATTCTTCTTGCCGGCGATGAAGTCGAAAATGAAGCCGACCTGCAAAAAGAAATAAGAAAAAAATTTAAATCATGCACATTCCATAATCTAAAACCGGGAGACAAACTTTTACATGAACTTAAAACTTTTCAACCGGATATCATTTTAATACGGACATTGACTTCAAAGATTACTGCCAAAAAGATTCTCAATGCAATTAACAAAAATTATCCATCGATACAAATAATAATTCTTACGGATCGTGAAAATGAAAATGAAGCAATAAATAGTGTTGAAAGAGGTGCCTCGGATTATGTGGTTAGAGATGACATTAAACGGCTGAACATTGCTATTCTTAATGCTCTTAGAATAAAATCTTTAAGAGACAAACTTGCCGGCACGGAGAACTATACAAATAAATATGAAAAATGTATTCAACGATATCGAAAATGGAAGAAGAATATTCCAGTCATGTTTTATCAATTAGAACTGCATTTGGATGGAAAATTTTCATTTAACTATATAAGTCCAGCTTCAATTACGTTGCTAGGAGTAAAACCGGAAATATTGGCAAAAGATTCAACTCCTTTTCTCGGATTGATGCATCCTGATGATGTTAAAAAAGCTAAGAAGGCGATTAAATATTCTGCTGAAACTCTAAATCAATTGAATCATGAATGCCGCTTCATAATTGATGGCAAAGTCAAGTTGTATAAATTTATTGCTCAGCCTGTCATCCTGAATAAGGAGGAAACATTATGGTACGGAATTTTGATAGATAATACTGAAACAAAGTACTACGAAGAAAAACTCGTGCATGAACGCAATCTGCTTCAGGAAATTATCGACTCAATTCCCGCATTAATTTATGTCAAAGATAAAAAAGGCAACTTTGTATTCAATAATGTTTCATATATACATTCGGCAGGAGTTACCGATCAGCGCGAAATGATAGGAAAAAATGAATTTGATTTTTGGCCTTCCGAGATTGCATCCAAATCTTATGAAGAGGATAAAAATATTATGTGTGTGGCTCGGGCAATTTTTAATAAAGAAGAAAAATATGAGCCGGGCCCCGGTGAATTGAGATGGTATATGACTACTAAAGTGGCGCTGTTCGATTTGGAAGGCAAGATTTACGGTATGCTTGGAATTAGCTATGATATTACCAAAAGAAAAGCAATGGAATCGGCTTTAACTGCAAGTGAATTGAAATTAACAAACACACTTAAAATTGCTAAACTTGCATATTGGGAGTATGATGTATTTGAAGACTTATTCACATTTAATGATCAGTTTTATTCTTTGTTTGGAACTACGGCTGAAAAACAGGGCGGCTACAAAATGACTTCAAAAGAATATGCGGTACGTTTTGTATTTCCCGAAGATGCTCCGATTGTAGGAATTGAAGTTCAAAAATCCGCTCAGAGCACTGACCCGAATTACAGCAGGCAATTTGAGCACCGTATTGTTTATGCTGATGGTCGTATGGGTTATATTTCCATTCGTTTTTCTATAACGAAAGATTCCGAAGGAAAAACTGTAAAAACTTTTGGTGCAATCCAGGATATTACTGGCAGAAAACAAGTTGAAGAAGCCCTATTGGAAAATGAATATTTCCTTAGAAAATCCCAGTTCCTTGCACACATAGGTTCCTACAAACTTGACTTGAAAACCGGCAGATGGGAAAATTCGGAAACTATCAATCTAATCTTCGGGATTGATGATGATTATGTTAAAGACATTCAAGGATGGCTTGAAATAATTCATCCGGAAGATAGAAATGAAATCATGAAATACTTCGGCACAGATTTGAACTACACTTATCAAAATTTTGAAAAAGAATATAGAATTGTTAGAGTTAGCGACGGGAAAGAAAGATGGGTGCTCTGCCTGGGGGACTTGGAATACGATAGTGAAGGTACGCCGCTTTTGTTGATAGGTACAATTCAGGATATTACCGAACGTATTATCAGGGAAAAAGAAAACCGGGAGCTTGAAAAACAATTAAAACACCGCAACATAAAACTGGAAAAGGCATTATCAAATTTAAAGCAAATGCAGGGATCTCTTGTTCAGTCTGAAAAAATGGCTTCTCTTGGGCAATTGACTGCTGGCATCGCTCATGAAATTAACAACCCGCTTGCTTTTGTATCAAGTAATGTAAACAGGTTGAACGAATATTTTAACGACACTGCCTCGCTTCTTGAAAAATGGAGAAGTTTGGGCATAAGCCTGCATTATAATAAACAGTTTAACGAAGAGGTTGAAGAAATCGAAGCTTTTACAAATGAAATCGATCTAGGTTTTATTCTTGAAGATTTCAATTCTAAGATAAGCAGTATAAGCGAAGGAACTCAGCGTATCAAAAAGATTGTCGAAGGTCTCCGCGGTTTTGCGCATGTGTCCAACTCGTCACTTTTAAAAGCATCGATAAATGATGCAATAGAAGACACACTTACAATCGTCTGGAACGAGGTGAAATATAAAGCAGAGGTTATTAAAAATTTCGGAAACCTGCCGCTTATTTCTTGTGATATTGGTGAGATAAAACAGGTACTTGTCAATCTTATTGTTAATGCTGCTCACTCAATTAAGGAAAAAGGAATTATTAATATTTCTACAGCATCCGAAGCAGCATGGGTTTACGTAAAAATAAGCGATACGGGCTGCGGAATACCCAAAGGAAATTTAAGGCGAATATTCGATCCGTTTTTTACTACCAAAGAAGTCGGAAAAGGAACAGGATTAGGTTTGTGGATTTCATCATCGATAATCGAAAAGCACGGAGGTCTTTTAACTGTTGACAGTGTAGAAGGCAGTGGCAGCACATTCACCATCAGTTTGCCGGTTGAAGCGAAACATTTAAATAAAAATATAAAAGAACTTGAATATGAATGATTTCGTACAGAAAGAAAAAATGAATCTATCAAGCTTAGTGGTAGTCGATGATGAAGAGGAAATTCTTAAAGCCTTGAAAAGCTTATTCCGCCGCGAAAAGTATAATATACAATTTTTTTCTTCGGGAGCTGAAGCGTTGCAGTTTCTCGAACATAATTGTGTTGATGTGATAATCTGCGACATGCGCATGCCCGAAATTTCGGGAATAGAGTTACTTGAACGGTCGGCAATAGTAAATCCCGATGCAATACGTATTATGCTGAGTGGTTATGAGGAAAAAAATGTTGTTTTAGATGCAATTCAAAGCGGATTTGCGCAGAATTATATAATAAAACCATGGGATGACCAACAGCTTCGAAGTATTGTAAAGGAAGCATTGGAACTGAAAGAACGTTTAAAGAAGAAACATCTTCTAAGCCTTTTGTATCCATTTCAAAATTTACCTTCTCCTCCTAAACTACATTCCCGGCTGATTAAAATATTGAGGTCGGAAACTAAATCGCAAAAGGAAATTGTGCATGAGATTGAAAAAAATCCTGCACTTGTCGCTAAATTATTAAGGTTATCCAACTCGGTTTTTTATAGTACAAGGAAACAAATTTCAGATATTTCTGAAGCTATTTCTTTTATCGGTACGGAATTCGTCCTTAGCATTGTTCTCGGCCATGAAACTTTCAATATATTAAAGAAAGATGTCGATCCGTTAATAGTTAAACAAATAGAAGCCATAAGAGAAATATCTATTTTGCGTGCGCATGTAGCAAGAGAATTATCTATTCAATGGTTACAAATAAATGACCAGCATGAAATCTATGTTGCAGCACTTTTGTTAGACATCGGTTTGATTTTAAGGTTTTATTCAGCGCCTGAAAGATTTTATGAGTTTTATAATGCTTATAAGAACAAAAACGAACCCATGTATTTTATAGATAAAGAAATTTTTTCTACGACTCATGACATCGTAGGAGCTGCACTTCTAACTTATTGGAATTTTCCCAATGGAATTATTGATGCAGTAGAAAATCATCACAGCCGAAAAGTCGATAACACCTTAATTACAATCATACAGCTTGCCGATGCGATGGTTCAAAAAAACGATTCACATCCTCATGATCCTTGTATTGAAAAATATTTAAAGCAATGGGGACCGACATTAATAGGAACTATAGAAAAATTAAAAGAATCGAGCGATATCTTTGAATAGAATTATCAATCCCTATATTGAAAACCATAAGGTACTTTATGTAGATGATGAAAAAGAACTGCTGAAATCTTTTTTATCATTAATGCGTAAAGAAAATTGCAGTATTACAACGCTAAATAACTCAACTCAAATTGAAGAGGTTATCAAAAATGAAGGACCATTCGCCGTAATTCTATCCGATCAGAAAATGCCCGGCTTCGATGGAGTTAAAGTTCTTGAAATATGCCGTAGTCAATCGCCTGGTTCAATACGTGTTCTTGTTACAGGTTATTCAGATCATAACGATACGGTTAAGGCTATTAATATTGGAGGGATAAATTCTTACATTTCAAAACCTTGGGATGACAATGAAATCAAGAGAAATATACGTGAATGGATTGCTTACTTCAATTTAAAAGAAGAGAATCAATATTTATTGACTGCATTAGACGTTGAAAATGAAAAGTTAAATGAACTTTTAGACGGCACTGTTGTGCAAACAGTAAAAGTGCTGGGTGATATAGCCGGCCATGTTTCGCCTCAGGTGGCATTATTCGGTGAAAAAGTAAAATTGATAGGTAAATCATTCCTGGAATGTATACATGGCATTTCAACCGAAGAAAGATGGGATATAATGCGGGCACTTGATTTATTCAATATAGGCATTACTCTTTTACCAGTATCCGTGCAAGCCATGATGAATAAAGAAGGCCTTTCAGCTTTGGAAAAATCTACGGTTGCAAATAACCATCACTTGCTTGCAGCAGGCTTATTGAAGAATATACCAAGATTCAAATCGGTTGCGCGTATAATAGAACTTCAATCAAAGAATTATGACGGCAGCGGAGAGCCTAAGAATGACAACATAAAGGGAGAACAAATTCCTGTTGGCGCCAGGCTGCTTAAAATTCTAATCGACCTGGTTAAACATGAAACTTCAACTTTAAATGTTAATGACGATTTATTAAAATTTGAAAATAGTTCCAATAAATATGATATTGAACTAATTCGTTCTATAAGACTTAGGCAGACGAAACAGCCTTCAATTTCCGGAGAAACATTTTTACCTGTTTCAAAGCTGGAAGCGGGAATGCTGATATTGGAAGATATAACTACATTAAAAGGACGTCAACTTTTATTAAAATCAGGCTCCATTCTTTCCGGCACTTTTATAAATATTTTACTTCAATGGCATAAAAGAGATCCCATTAAAGAGCCGGTTAAAATTAGAAATGATCATGCTGCTTAGATGGATTTACCTAAATGAAAAGTTATTTAATAAATTAGAGGTCGTGAATAATATTTATAACGGTTATTTTTTTAAAAATATAATTAATAGGCATCCCCACAAATAAAAAAAAATTAAAGAGAGTTTGCCGGGTGATATTTTTAAAATTAACTGATGCCGTCTTCCCCGCAAAACTAAATCGAAAATCCTCCAAATCTAAAGTCTAAAATCCGAAATTTTTCTGGTACACCCGGTAGGACTCGAACCTACAACCTTCTGATCCGTAGTCAGATGCTCTATCCAATTAAGCTACGGGTGCATTTTAATCAACAATGCAGAATTTACAATTAACTATTAGATAAGTAGAATTACAATCTTATAAATCAATCAAAATAGTTAATTTTTGTTGTAAATATAGCATTTGAATGCATAATTTACAATTAAAGTGTGTTGGAAGAGGAAGGCTGTTTTTACCGGCAGAATTCTTTTCTAACTTCAAACGCAGTAAAACATCCATGCCTTGCAGCTTTATAAAAATCCATCTTACTTCCTTTTTCGTCACCAGTTCTCAGCTTAAGTATACCCCTGTTATTAAAAGCTTCTGCGTAATCAGGTTTCAGCTTGATTGCTTTGTTAAAATCATCTTGAGCACCGTTAAAATCGTTAAGCAGCACTTTCAAATTTCCTCTCTTATAATAAGCTTCTGCATAATCCGGATTCAATTCTATTGCTTGATTATAAAGAAATAATGACGCTTTATAATCTTTCAGAAGCTTTTTGAAATTTCCAATACTTAAGTAATGAAGCGATAGCTGAACGTTTTCTGTCAATGTTCTTTTTTTCCTCATTTTGCCTCCGGATTATTTGTTTAAATTATAAACCGATTGTAAAAAATCAGATTTTGAAATTTGTCTATTAATCTCATCGTAATTTCAATGGAAGATTTAATAGAAAATATTTTTTATAAAAAAATCATTTATTTTTTTTGAATATCTTTTAATAATTCAAGTGCTTTTCGAATATACTGCTCGGCTTCCCTTCTTTTTTTATCATTCTGGTAGTCAAGCAAAAGCTGTTTGTCTAATATTAAATGACAATTGGAAAGCATATCAATAGAAGTATTCAGCAGTGCAGCACTGTTAGGATTATATTCCTCGTTAAAAACCATCATAAATTATTTTTTCTAATTTGAAATTTTAATATGTGCATTTTCGTTTTTATCATTTCTAAAAAACCAAACAACAAAGTGAAACGATAGAAACATTAGTGTTATTAAAGCAAGAACTATGACAAAAACAGGATTGAGAAAATATTGATAGAAGAGTCCATTTATAGCTTTGAATAATTTTAAAACCATTTTAGTTTCACCTTTTGACTTAATCCTAATGAATTTAATTTAAAAAATCATTAGTAATATTGAGCATTCAACGAAACAGAAAGTTAATCTGTTTCGCCGGATAATTAGTTTGTCCTTCTGTACCGTTCAATAAATATTTTAATAAAATTACGGCAGCTATATCAAGAATGTTAAGTATGATGTTATCGCTGTAAAATTAATTCCTTTCTTAAATCTTTTGTATTGCTGTAATCGTAAGGACAATATTAGTGCCATATAAAAATTTTAATAACAAATAAATTTTCATTTTATCTTTATTTCATATTTGATAGATTGTGAGAACAATCATTCTTTTTCTATCATTCTGATACAGAATAAATTTTTATTTGAAAACTTTATAATTTTAATTTATTCCAATATTTTTTTTATATTTTTGATATTCAGTTCGAAAATGAGAAAGGTTAAACAATGTTTAAAGGCGTAGGCACCGCTTTAATTACTCCGTTCGATAAAGATCAAAATATTGATTACAATTCTTTTAAAAAAATTATAAACCATCAGATTAACGGAGGAGTTGATGCTCTTATACTATTAGGCACAACGGGAGAATCGCCGGTTATCGATGATGAAGAAAGAAAAAAATTAATTGAATTTACTGTTGCGGAAGCAAACGGCAAAGCACTTATAATAGTTGGTACTGGGACTAATAATACAAAAAAAGTTGTTAAGCTGAATAAAATGGCAGCGGAAGGAAAAGCAGACGGAGTTTTGATAGTCAATCCTTATTATAACAAGGGAACACAAGCCAGCCTGATTGATCATTACCGGTATATTTCAGAAAGAACAAACCTTCCGATAATTTTATATAATGTTCCGTCAAGAACTGGAATGAATATGCTGCCGGAAACAATTACAGAAATTCATACCGCATGCCCGAATGTGGTTGCAGTAAAAGAAGCAAGCGGTAATATTTCGCAGATAGCTAAATTAATTTCTATCAAAGATGATTCACTGGCTGTTCTTTCCGGGAATGACGATCAAACTCTGCCAATAATGGCACTTGGCGGTGCCGGGATAATTTCCGTCTTCTCCAATGCATTCCCAGGTCAGTTAAAATTATTAACCGATTCCATACTGCAAGAAAATTTGAGCAGGGCACAATATTACAATAATTTATTTATGAAAATGATGAATTTATTGTTTGTTGAAACCAGTCCTTCACCAATAAAATTTGTAATGAGTAAATTGGGTTTTTGTGAAAACATTTTGAGATTGCCTATGGCGCCGGTTACTAAAAGCTCAATGGAAATTCTTACTGCTGAAATCGAAAAAGTATTAACTCTTAAAAAGTTAAAAATTAACTTATCTTAACCAAAAGTAAAAAGGGAGCGTAATGCATAAACCATTTAAATATGGCCTGATAGGTTCTTCCGGCAGGTTAGGCCGCGAAGTGATAACTGTATTCTCTGAAAAAAATAATGAAGTAGTTTTTGAATATAATTTGGAAGGTGAGTCGCTCAAAGACAAACCCGATATATTAATCGATTGTTCTCTTCCGGAAGTTTTGCAGAATACTATAAATTACGCTTCCAAAATGAGTATCCCTTTAGTGGTAGCTACTACAGGGTTATCGGATGAACAGGTGTTAAATTTAAAACAGTTATCGGAAAAGATACCTGTTGTGCAAAGCTACAATTATTCTGTTGGAGTGCAGATTTTATTACGGCTCACAGAATTTGCCCATAAGGAATTGGATAAATGGGATGTGGAAATAGTAGAGATTCATCATAGATTTAAGAAAGACAAACCTTCAGGTACTGCAAAAATGCTGAGAGAAATTTTTCAAGATCAGAATGTTAATATATCTTCTTTAAGATTAGGAAATGTCCCCGGCGATCATATCATTAGATTCGGAGGTTTGGGTGAAGTAATTACCATATCACACCAGGCTACCTCAAGACGAACTTTTGCGGAAGGTATTCTAAGATCTGCTGAATTTATTCTGACAAAGGAAAAAGGATTTTACAACTTTAAAGATGTAGTATTCGGGAATGGGATTTAAGTTCTAACGTTGAGATTTCATATTATTCGGCTTTCACGGTAAATAAGGATGATCTAAATAATGCAAACGAAAAATATCAATATCCCAAAAGGGTTTTCAAATTACTTATACCTTATTTCCCAATTCTCCATGTACCGTATATTTAAATCAAATGAATAAAAAATTTAATTATTACATCCGGGAAAACACATAAATGGATTCTTACGAAGTTATAAACTATATCGCAAACTCTAAAAAGAAAACTCCCGCTAAAATTTATCTCCAGGGAGAACTGGATAAAATCAATTTCGGCAGTTTGGATTTTTACGGTACGGGAGCATCCGGAATTTTATTTTGCGAATACAATGAATTCAATGAATTTTACGACAAGAATAAACTATTCATCGGTAAATATAAAATAGAAATTGACAGAAGGAATTCTGCAATTCCTTTGGCCGATTTATCAAAATATAAAGCCCGAATCGAACCGGGGGCGATCATCCGTGATCTCGTTGAAATTGGAGAAAATTGTGTGATAATGATGGGAGCGGTTTTAAATATCGGTGCTGTAATAGGCGAAAAAACAATGATTGATATGAATGTCGTTGTTGGAGGAAGAGCAGTTGTTGGAAAAAATTGCCATATCGGTGCAGGCTCTGTTTTAGCCGGAGTAGTTGAACCGCCAAGCGCTGAGCCCGTGATGATTGAAGATGATGTTTTATTAGGAGCAAACGTTGTTGTGCTGGAAGGAGTGAAAGTAGGGAAAGGAGCAGTTGTGGCAGCCGGTTCTGTAGTTGTTAAAGATGTGGAATCATTTACTGTTGTTGCGGGTGTTCCGGCCAAAATGATAAAGAAGGTAGATGATAAAACAAAAAGCAAAACTCAGTTGATGGAAGAGTTGAGAAAATTGTAGCATGAATATAAAATACTCATTCTCTGCAGGAATAAAAGCTTCAGATATGGGAATGACATTTGTAGAAATACCTTTTCATGTTGAGACGGAATTCGACGAGGAAAGAGTAAAAGTTAAAACCGAATTTGAAACTGAACTCTATCGAGACTCATTAGTAAGAATGAAGACATGCTGTCATATTTTAGGAATAAAAAAGACATACGTGCAAAAAAGAATATGCAAATTGGATTGAAGAAGCAAAAAAAGAAAACACCGGGAAATTACGCATTGATAAAATGCTGCAGCTACTTATAGAAAAATAATTTATAATTTAATTATGAGCATTATTGTACAAAAATACGGCGGAAGCAGCTTAGCGGATGTTGATAAATTAAAGAAAATTGCTCAGTTGGTTTCAGCTGTAAAAAAGCAGGGAAATGACGTAGTGGTTGTTGTTTCGGCAATGGGTAAAACTACAAACCAGTTAATTGAGATGGCAAGATCTTTTTCCGGGAATCCTGATAAAAGGGAACTCGATATGCTTTTGAGTACCGGGGAAAGAATTACAATGGCACTGCTTTGTATTGCATTGAATGAGTCTGGAATAAAAGCAATTTCTTTAACTGGTTCTCAGTCCGGAATAATAACGAATGACCGTTATAATGATGCGAGAGTAATTGAAGTGCGCCCTTTTCGAGTGCAGGATGAAATTGCAAAAGGTAAAGTTGTTGTCATCGGCGGATTCCAGGGTGTAAGTTATAAACGCGATATTACAACTTTGGGCAGAGGCGGTTCGGATACTTCTGCTGTTGCGTTAGCTGCCGCATTAAATGCAGAGCGATGTGAAATTTATTCCGATGTTGAAGGCGTATACACTACAGATCCAAATATTGTAAAAGATGCAAATCATCTCCCCGAAATTTCCTATCAGCAGATTCAGGAAATGTCTGAAGCAGGAGCCAAAGTGCTTAATGCTCAAGCGATACAATTTGCCAAAGAGGCAAAGATAGCAATCTACTCGAGAAGCACTTTTGAACCTGGTAAAGAAACCATAATAAGAGAAATGATACCTGCCGATAAACCCGGCGTTATTGCAGTTGTGCACGAAACAGATATCATAAGAGTTGTTTTCACTGAAGATAATAAAAACAAGAAATTTAATGAGCTTCTTAATTTTTTGAATAATTCTGATATTTCTACAAAAGAATTAAATTATTCCCAAAACGAAAGTGATGATTATTCTAAAATTTCATTTATAATCTCAAGAAAAAATATTCATAATTGGGAGCAAATTGAAAAGCAATTAAAACAAAATTTTGAGAATCATATTTTAATTGATAATTCATGTGCAGCCGTATCTTTAATCGGGGAAGGATTCAGCCGTGATAATAGAATTGTTTTTAGAACAATTGAAGTCTTAAAAGAACATAATATAAATTACATGGGATTGACAACTACTTCATTCAGATTATCGCTGCTTGTTAAAAAAGAATTATTGGAAAAAACAATAAATAATCTTCATAACTATTGGATAAATAATTAATTAACTATAAATATATAATTTTATTTTGAACGCATTATCTACGAAAAAACTTCGTCATATTTTACATCAAAATCCTGAAATTTCTTTCCAGGAATTTAAAACAACCGAACTTATCTTAAAAAACGTTCAACTTTTTCAGGGTTCAAATAAAATAAAAATTCATTCGCCGTTTCCCACCGGAGCATTGATTGAATACAAAGTTAACGAAGGACCTTTTATTCTTTTCAGAGCAGATATCGATGCATTGCCAATAAAAGAAGAAAATGAAGTAGAATTTAAATCAAAGAATAATTTTATGCATGCATGCGGGCATGATATCCATACTTCAATTTTATACGGCTTTATGAAATATGTCTTAGAAATTAAACCGGATAAAAATTTATTATTCTTATTTCAGCCAGCGGAAGAAAGCGGGGGAGGGGCAATGAAATTTTACGATACAGGTGTCTTTAATAATTTTGAGATTAAAAATGCTTTTGCACTTCACGTTACTGATGAATATGAAAAAAATACTGTTGCAAGTACAGCAGGTGTGTTATTTGCTTCTGCTCTGGAACTTGATGCGGAGTTTTTTGGAATCAGTTCTCATGTTGCATTCCCGGATAAAGGAAAAAATGCTTTTAATGCATTGAGAAGCTTTTTAGAAGCAATCGAAAAACTTCCGAAAAATCTTTCCGATCCGTTTGTATTTGCACCAGGCAAAATTTATGCAGGAAATGTCCGGAACATAATACCGGGCTACGCTAAATTCGAATCTACCATCCGAGCGCTAAGCCAAAATAATGTGAATGATCTTGTAAAACAATTTGAAAGAATATTAAGCGGGATAAAAGAATATACGGGAGTTGATTTTAAAATTACAAGAGGCGCTCATTATCCGGAAGTAATTGTTGATAAATTTTTATTTGAAAAGGTTTCAAAGGCATTTCAAAAAAAATTCAATTTTGTTGATTGCGGGTATAAAATGACAGGCGAAGATTTCGGATTTTTTTCTCAAAAATTCCCATCGTTTATGTTTTGGCTCGGTACTTCAACGGGAAGTAAGTACGGTCTTCATAATCCACGGTTCCTTCCTGATGACAGCGTTATTGATATTGGAATCGAAACTTTTATTTCGATACTAACAACTGTCTAATAATAAAATATCATTTCTTTTTAACATAACCTTTCCTCTTATAAATTAAAAATTGTTTCAATGTGAGTAATTCTCTTAAAAGAATTCACATAATTCAATAATGAACCTTAATAATGAAGAATAATAAAGGAATTCAATCGGCACAAGAGTTGAATCTCTTAAAATGCGTGACTCCAATACTTGCCGTCAGCGGGGTTTGAGAGCATTGGCTTGAAGATTTGTAGCCTGGAGGGTGCTTTCGCTCCGTTGACGGTTTTTTTATTCATCAACAACATATTCACTCCCAATTGGAATTTCAGGTTTAACCAGCAATGTATCTTCCCTCAACAAAGCAACTTTACCGGGTCCCATTCCTTTCTTTTTAATTACATATTTTTTCTGAGTAAATGAAACGGGAACTGTGCCCGCTGTTTTTGCTTTACTATGAAATGCGGCTAATGAAGCGATTTTTTTTAAGACAAGTTTAGGAATTTGTTCTTTCAACTTGGTAACTCTCAAAACCACATGTGAACCCGGAACACTCCGCGCATGAAACCAGTAATCATTTGGTTTGGCAAACTTAGTGGTTAAAAGATCATTATTCTGGCTGTCTTTGCCAACGTATACATCATACTTTCCGTCAATAATGTAATGCTTGAATTTAATTTTAATTTCATTCCCAACATTATGTTCTTCATTACTTTGAATTTTTAATTCTTTCATAATTTCATTTGCTTCCTTAATGTCTTCCAATTTATCCGCTTTTTCTTTCATTTCTTTTAAGGCATTATATCTTTTTACCGATATTGAATATAATTCCTGCGATTTTTTAAAAACTGTTTTTTCATTTTTTGCTTTTTTAAAATATTCTTCCGCATTTCTTTGTACCGACAAAGTTTCATTAAGCTTTATTTTGATTTTATTATCATTGTCATAAATATTTTTGAGCTCAACCTCTTTTGCCGTGCCGTGAATTTCATTCAAATTGATTAAAAGAAGGTTACCAGCCAGTTGGTATTCCTTTTCTCGATCACCTCTATCCATGTAGATTTTTAATCCGTTCAGTTTATTGGAAAGGCGGCTTAAATCTCTTGTGAGCGCTTTATCAATTAACTTTTTTTTCTTCAGTAATTCGTCATAATAATATTTCTTATGAAAATAATAGTTTACTGCTTCGATGGCCGAATTGAATTTGGTTTTTTCCCGGTATGATTCATTAATATAAAATGAATCGAATAAAAGTACGATATCCAAATTATTCCTATTAATGAAAACATTAACATCGGAAGTTTTAATTTCATTTATAATTTCAGTTAATATCGACGAATTATTATTCCCTGAATTTATTAGTCTAATGTTTGCTTCATTAATAATTTCTTTTCCCAAAATAGGAAAGTTTTTTCTAATCATATTGAACGGTTCATTGCTATCGATTTCGGAAAAATCAAGAAGGTTGAAATAGTCAATGAAATCCAATGAAGATGTTTCTTTTAAAAAATTATTTTGCTCTTCATCCGAACTTTTTTCAAATGGTAAAGAATTTCTTTTATCATCAATGAGATAAACATTGGTATATTTACCCCTGATTATAAAATATAAAGAAGCATTTGAAAGATTTAATCTAATAACCCGGTCAAATTTTGCAATTTCAAATGAAAGTATTTTTGCAGGGAGATAATCTTGAAAAAAATCTAATGTATTTTTTTTAGCTCTATTAAAGTTTTTCTTCAGGCTTATAAAAGGAAAACCTGGATTTACAGAAATTTCAAGAAATTTTTCATCGGTACCGTTCGTGCATTGAAAAATGAGCCTGTCTTTTTCCTGTGAAAAAATTTGACTGATTGTAAAGCCTGTTAATTCTTCATTAAATTCGATAATGATTCGATTTAAAATGAAATAATTCTTAAACATAGCTTTAATTTAGTCTGTTTATTCGAATTAAATAATAATATAACAGAATTTATATTTTAAATGAAACCCCCTTGTCTCGTTATTTTGAGGAAGGGGGTAAAATCATCATTTTAAAGCTAATCTTCGGTTGCTTTTCTCAATCGTTTTAAAACTAATCTTACAAGTCCGGCTGCGGCTAATGAAGTAATCAAAAGGAATAAGAAAAATTGCCAGATTTGCCAGTGCTCATAAAACCTGCCGATAAAACCAGACAGGTAACTGCCGGCTGCAGTTGCAACGAACCATGCGCCCATCATCAAACCTTTCATTCGAGGTGGAGCAACTTTGGATACGAACGATAATCCCATCGGGCTAAGAAACAATTCGGCAATTGTTACAATGAAATATGTCGAAATAAGCCAGTAAGGTGTAATCCTTTCTGCCGAAGAATATCCTGCTGTACCAAGCTTAGCCATACCATGCGAAGCGATTATCATAAGCAGGTAAGCGGAAGCGGCAATGACCATTGCAATTCCCATTTTACCTGGAGTGGAAGGTTCTTTTCCTTTTTTATTCAACCAGGCGAAACCGCCGACGATAATCGGAGTTAAAAAGACAATGAACATCGGATTAAATCCCTGGAACAGTTCCGGTGCAATTGGGTTTGAGTCTGGAAGAGTTGTTAATTTATAAATTATTATTGCAGCTGCAATAATCACTGCAACTACACTCCATGTTTTTACTTTTTTCGATGCATTTTTATTTAAGAGACCAACTATGCCGAGTACAAAAGCAATCAAGGCAAAGAGGGAAACGGGATCAAATAGAAGAAATGTAATTTTTCCTACATTAGTTACTGTATAATTTTTCGCAAACAAAGTTAAAGTAAAACTGTTCTGGTAATAAATCATCCAGAAAAAAATGACTATTGCAAACAGCGTTACAAGCGCGCCGATTCTGGATTTTTCCTGTTCTTTGGTTAACTGTATATCACGATGCTGATTTTCTTTATTCTTTGATTGATAATCTGCATCCTTATAATGTTTTCTGAATCCGGTAAAAATAACGATTGAGATCAGCATACCGATTGAAGCCAATGCAAACCCGGAATTATAGCCTTCCGATAATGTTGTGTGGAAATTATTCATCATAAAATTTTTAATCGAATCGGCGGCATATGGAGCAAAGAATGCTCCGACATTAATCCCCATATAAAATATATTGTAAGCCGCATCTTTCAGTGAACCGGCTGCATTCGAATAAAGATTTCCAACCAAAACCGATATGTTGGCTTTAAATAAGCCGTTGCCGATTATTATTATTGCCAATGCAAAATATAGAAAAGAAGGTTCCTTCGTCGGGATAGCCATTAGAGCATAACCTATCGCAAGTACTAAGGCTCCCATAATAATAGTTTTACTGTAACCGAAAACATTATCTGCAAGCCATCCGCCTATAAGAGGCGTTAGATAAACCCCGCCAAGAAATAAACCATAAACATTGCCGATTGTTGTATCGCTCCAGTGAAAATTTTCGCCCAGGTAAAGAACGAAAATTGCCATCATTGTATAAAAGCCGAAGCGTTCCCACATTTCAGTAAAAAATAAAACAAATAAACCTTTTGGGTGTTGCTTAAACATTCAAATACCTCAGAGATTTAAAGAATCTTTGTAATTATTTAAAAATAATACTCAAAATAATATCTTTTTAGTTTGAAGGGAAATTTAGAATGAAAATATTTTTACTTAATTATCTCTAAATGAACTGAATCAAAGATTGTAATTATTTTTCCAGATTATTCATTTTTTAAAATATTACCGCGAACAAGAGTTTAAAAATAGGAAAACAACTAACTGCTGTTATGTTGTTTCAATATTCATTGTTTGATATATTTGAAAAATGAAAAATATCCTTAAAAACCGCATTATCCGTAAATTATTAATTTATTTCGGAGCATTCATTGTTTTCGTCCTCGCAATGAATTATATCATTCTACCATGGTATGTAAGATCGCCTGAGACTCATGTTCCTAAAGTATTGGGATTGCGCCAGGCTGAAGCAGAGAAAGTACTTAAAGACGGCGGATTTAAACCGATTATATCCGATACAACATTTAATGAAAAATATCCGAAAGGTACCGTAATTCTCCAGAAACCTGAACCGGATAAAGTCGTAAAAATCGGCAGAAGTATCTATCTTTACATCAGCGGAGGAGAACCGGTAATTAAAGTACCAAATCTCGTAGGCAAATCATTAAGAGATGCTAAGTTCGCCCTTGAACGTTTGGGATTAAATTTAGGCAAAGTAGATTCCATTACTTCAAACGATCCGAAAAATATGATTTTTGATCAACAGTATGCTGAAGGAACTTCCTTGGAAAAAGGGGATGATGTTGGAGTTTCCGTAAGCATCGGACAGGGTGTAGGGATTATAATTGTACCCGACCTGATTGGCAAATCTTTAACGGAAGCCGAAAAAATATTGACCGAAAACCAGTTGAAAGTGGGAAAGATAAATTATCAATCTTCATTTTCTCTCCTTCCGAATACCGTACTTGATCAATACCCAAGCAAGGGCAATAAAGTAAACCAGGGAGATGCTGTCGATCTTTTCGTAACCAAGTCGGCTGAAAATGATTAAAATAACAGGAGATAATTATGGCGCTGTTGGCTCCGTCCATACTTTCATCTGATTTATCAAATATCGAAAAACAAATTAAGCTTGTTGAGGGCAACGGTGCCGATTGGATCCATTGTGATGTGATGGATGGTCATTTTGTACCTAATCTTACCTTTGGCCCTATTGTCGTTAAAGCAGTTCGGAAAGTAACAAATCTTCCGCTTGATGTTCACTTAATGATTGACAATCCTGATGAGTTTCTTGAAGATTTTGTTAAAGCCGGCGCGGATCATATTTTAGTTCATTTCGAGGCTGTTATACATTTAAATAGAACTATAAATCGAATTAAAGAATTAGGCGCAAAAGCAGGTGTAGTAATAAATCCTTCTACTCCGGTCCAATCTGTTAGAGATGTCGCCGAATATATGGATCAACTTTTGGTGATGTCGGTTAATCCCGGGTTTGGAGGCCAGTCGTTTATTCCGAATTCATTAAGAAGAATAAAAGAAGCTGTCGAATTGCGTAATCAAATGGATGCCGGATTTTTAATTGAAGTCGACGGCGGAATTGACAGTTCAAACATTAAACAAGTTTTGAATGCAGGATGCGATGTATTTGTATCCGGCTCGTCTATATTTAAATCGGAGAATATTCAATCTGCAACTTCGGAATTAAAGAGTTTAATAAGTGTTTAACTCGTGTATTTCTTCATAGGGGAATTTGAAAAGAAAAATATAATTATTCCGTTATTTATGATTGCTCAAATTATTAATCTCTCTAATCGTTCTGCATATAAAAAATTAGCTTCGCGGTATAGTGTGCCCTCAGAAATTTTCAATAAAGAAAATTATGCATTGGAAATCCGGCCTGTTGCAAATAATGAAATTGAATTTATTTTAGATCCCGTTAAAAATAAAGAAAATATTTTTAAGTATAGGACCGGCGAAAAGGATTTTACAAATATTATAATCACAGGTGACCTTTCGGATTTCCGTGAGCTTGGAAATAATTTGAGCCAGGAAATTAGTGCTGAGACAAAACATGAAATATATTCGGCTTTGGAAAATTTTTCTAAGCATGATGAACTCGTATATCATATAGGCAATAAAGATTTTGCGTTTAATAAAATTCATATAATGGGAATATTGAATGTAACTCCCGATTCTTTTTCAGACGGCGGAAAATATTTTGATAGAAATTCAGCTTATAATCATGCAGTTCAAATGATAAACGACGGTGCTGATATTATTGATATAGGTGGAGAATCAACACGTCCCGGTTCGGCCGTAATTTCCGAAGATGAGGAAATGGATAGGGTACTTCCTGTTGTTGAAAAAATAATTTCCGGTTTCCCTGATGCAATTATTTCAATCGATACAACAAAAAGTGTTGTCGCAGAAGAAGCATTAAAATTAGGTGCTGAAATCGTAAACGATATTTCAGGTCTGACCTTTGATGAAAGAATTATTGAGGTTGTAAAAGAACGAGGCGCTTCGCTAATAATTATGCATATCAAAGGAAAACCAAGGGATATGCAAAAAAATCCTTTTTATGAAGACGCAGTAAAGGAAATTTATGATTATCTTTATAATCAATCTAAAACAGCTTTTAACGAAGGGATAAAAAATATATTTGTAGATCCCGGTATCGGGTTCGGTAAAAATATTGAGCATAACTTTGAAATTCTTCAGAGGCTAAGCGATTTCAAAAGTCTGGGTTTCCCGATTGTTATCGGGGTATCAAGAAAATCTTTTTTGGGCAAAACCTTAGGATTGGAACCTGAAGAACGTGATACTGCAACTTCCATTGTCGAATCTTCTGCGATAATGAATGGTGCAAGAATTATCCGTACTCACAATGTTAAAAACGGTGTTCAAGTAAAAAAAATATTGAATGAAATTATTTAAAAAAGTAGAATGGTAGATCTTTTCAAAATCGGCTTTATAACTGTTTCCCTTACCGATATTATCGACATCGCTATTGTTTCCTTCATTATCTATAAGCTTTATACTTTACTTAGAGGAACAATAGCTGCACAGATCTTTTTAGGTTTGATGATAGTTTTATTTTTATCATTTGTATCGCGGGCGGCCAATTTCGAAGCATTAAGCTGGCTGCTTAAATTGGTATCCGATATCTGGGTAATTGTTTTTGTCATTTTATTTCAGCCCGAAATAAGAAGACTATTGGTTATGGTAGCACGAAACCCATTCTTCAGGCTATTTATGAAATCGGAATCTTCCGAATCTGCTTCGATAATTATGGAAGCAGCCTTTGAACTTTCGCAGCATCAGCACGGAGCGCTTATGGTAATTGTGCGTTCAACCGGTATACGCGGTTACGCTGAAACCGGCGAATTGCTTAATGCACGATTAAGTAGAGCCCTGCTTACTTCGATTTTCTTTCCAAGATCTTCATTGCATGATGGAGCAGTTATCATAAACAATAACACTATTGAGGCCGCAAGGTGTACATTGCCTTTATCGACAACAACTGCTGTGGGAGGTGAAACTCTTGGGATGCGTCACCGTGCGGGCCTGGGAATTACAGAACAAGCTGATGTTATCAGTTTAATCGTTTCGGAGGAAACAGGCGGCATTTCAATAGCCGATAACGGTATTCTGGTAAAAGGTTTATCAAAAGACGCACTTTATAAGAATTTACTTGCAGCTTTCAAACCGCCAAGCGCGAAAGGATGGAAAGGTTTCTTTGAACAGTATTTCAAAGGAAAATAAAATTTGTGCCGTTATTCCTTTTTATAATTCAGGCAAAACAATTGGGGATGTCTTATCACAAACAATTAAACATGTAAATGTTATCTTTGCTATTGATGATGGATCTAATGACGATTACAAAACAAAATTAGGTTCTTTAAATTCTTCCGTTATTAATGTTATTTCATTAGGGAGGAACCGGGGAAAAGGCTATGCATTGAGCAGAGGATTTGAACAAAGTATTAAAACAAATAGTCTTTATACCATTACTCTCGATGCCGATCTGCAGCATGATCCCGCCTTTATTCCCCGTTTTATAGATAAGCTTGAAACTTACGATATCGTAATTGGAAACAGGCTGAATGATATGAAAAATATGCCGCCGCAACGAAAGCTTAGCAACAAGTTGACATCCTTTATGTTGAGCTTAAAGACACGTACAAAAATTATTGACAGTCAATGCGGCTTTCGTGCATTTAAGACTTCTATATTAAAAAATATTATGCCGCAAAGCAGCGGTTTTGAAGCCGAAAGCGAAATATTGATAAATGCAGCAAAACAAGGATATAAAATAGGGTTTATCGAAATTCCTACGATTTACAGCAGTGAAAAAAGCAAAATAAAAGCGGTTAAAACAATTTTAGGTTTCATAAAAATATTGCTCTTTACAAATGGCAAAGTGGAAAAACATTAAGATAAAGGGACTTGATAAGAAAACCGGTTTGGAAAATGCCGCCAAACTTGTTTTAAATTATCGATTAAATATTCTGACGGATTCGGTAAAAGAATATTTTTCCGATGAAACGGAAGAAAATCTTCACAGAGTCAGAATAGCTCTCAGACGTGTTCGGTACAACATGGAAGTGTTTTCAGTTTGTTTTGATAAAAAAAAATTTATGATATTTTATAATTTAGTTGAAAAACTTCAGGATTTAACCGGCAGCATAAGAGACATTGATGTGATGCTTCAAAATATGGACGCTCTGATAACGGAAGCAAAATTAAAAATATCAAAACGCGTAATCGAAAAATTCGTGCAGAAAAGAGCTTCGTTAAAAGAAGATCTTACACTTGCTCTTATGCAGTATGTCCACGGAGAAGAATTACAAAACTTTTTAAAAACTTTAACATGATATTATAAATATTAGATTCATAAATTAATTGTAAGGAGACCACTATGAAGTTGAAATATTTCTCTCATTCAGCATTTCAGATAACAACTAATGAAGGTAAAAAAATATTAATCGATCCGTTCCTTGATGATAACCCAACATCACCTGTAAAATCAAAAGATGTTACTGCCGACTACATAATTTTAACGCACGCTCACGGTGATCATTTAGGCGATTCATTTAAAATCGCAAAGAAATCAGACAGCACTTTTATTTGTGTAAATGAACTTGCAAACTACTGTGCTGCAAAAGGTTTTAAAGCTCATAATATGCATATCGGAGGAGGATTTAATTTTGATTTTGGAAGAGTTAAATTCACGATCGCACATCATGGTTCACAAACGCCCGATGAAAAATACGGAGGCGAACCTGCCGGAGTTATTCTTTCAATTAACGGAAAAAATATTTATCATACCGGTGATACAGGCTTATTCTATGATATGAAATTAATCGGTGAAATGAACCCGGTTGATTACATGCTTTTGCCGATTGGAGATAATTTTACTATGGGAATTCAGGATGCTGTGAAAGCAGCGGAATTAGTTCATCCGAAAGTCGCTATCCCTATGCATTATAATACATTTCCGGTAATCAAAGCGGATCCGAATGAATTTAAACAGAAAGTTGAAGCTAAAGGAATCAAAAGCAGGGTACTTGAGTTTGGAGAAGAAATAGATTTATAATTATCAATTGCAAAACGCTGCGCTTTTTAAATATTTTAAGCAGTGAAGATTTATGAAGCATATTCTGAAAAGGTTAATTATATAGTTAACAATTAGTTGATGAACAAAAATATTAATCTTTTCAGTGGAAAATTCCTCCTATCGCAGGCTTTATTAAAATTCTTTAGGATTAAATGCTTGTATAAGTAAATTAACTTTGAGTATCTTTAAGAAAAATATTTAGAAAATTTATTTAGCTCCAGAAACAGCTATTACCAATATCATTAATGGCAAAAATAATTTCAATAGCTAATCAAAAAGGCGGAGTAGGCAAAACTACTACCGCAATAAATCTTTCTGCTTTACTGGCTGCAGCGGAGAAAAAAACTTTGCTGATTGACATAGATCCCCAGGCAAATTCATCTTCGGGTTTGAGCGTAAGTAATCATTCACCATCAGTCTATGAAGTTTTAATCGGAACAGAAAAAATAAATGAATCGGTTATCAGTACGTTTATGCCGTATCTCGATCTTTTGCCCTCAAACATTAACCTTGTTGGAGCAGAAATAGAAATGGTAGATGCAGAAAATCGTGAAACTTTGTTAAAGAATGCCGTCAACGGTATTAAAGAAAATTATGATTATATTTTTGTAGATTGCCCGCCGTCTTTAGGACTTTTAACTTTAAATGCGCTTACTGCAGCAGATTCCGTATTAATCCCTGTTCAGTGCGAGTACTTTGCGCTTGAAGGGCTCGGTCAACTATTAAATACAATAAATATAGTTAAGCAGCATTTTAATAAAGAACTTGCAATTGAGGGTGTTGTGCTCACTATGTTTGATACGAGATTAAGACTTTCGCACCAGGTTGCCGAAGAAGTTAGAAAATATTTCGGCGATAAAGTTTATAATACAGTTATCCATAGGAATGTTAGAATTTCCGAAGCCCCGAGTTACGGTAAACCAATTATTTTGTATGATGCTATATCATCCGGATCCAAAAATTATATGGCACTTGCAACGGAACTGCTGGAGAGGAACAAAAATAATTTACATTAAATTTGATCTATGAGTAAAGGAAAAACAAGTTTAGGCAGAGGTCTTGATGCATTGATTAGGCCACACGGCTTTATTCACAAAGAAGGCGAAGATATTGATCTTTCCAATTTACAGCAAGACGATGGGAATGAAATAAATATAGTGTCCAAAATTCCGGTAGAAAAAATTTCTCCTAATCCATATCAGCCAAGAACTAACTTTGAACCGGAAGCACTTGAAGAACTAAAAAAGTCGATTCTTTCAAATGGTTTAATCCAGCCTATAACAGTCAGGCGGTTGAATAAGGAACAATATCAATTGATCTCCGGGGAGCGGCGTCTTAAAGCCTGCAAAGATATAGGATACAGGGATATTGCCGCTTATATAATCAAAGTAGATTCCGAAGAAACGATGCTTGCGATGGCTTTGATTGAAAATATTCAAAGGGAAAAATTAAACCCGATTGAAATCGGCTCGGCATATAAAAGGCTAATGGATGAATGCAGGCTTACTCAGGAGCAAATTGCCGATAGAGTGGGGAAAGACCGCTCTACCGTTGCAAATTCTATAAGGCTCTTAAAGTTGCCAAAGGAAATCCAGGATTGCCTGGTTAAAGAAGAAATATCCTCTGGCCATGCAAGAGCATTAATAAATCTACCCGGTGAAGAGCTTCAGCTTTATGCATTGAAAAAAATCAGGGAAGCAAATTTATCGGTAAGAAAAGTTGAACAGCTTGTAAAAAAACTTTTAACGACAGGTATTGATAAAAAAACCGTCAGAACATCGCTACCAAAAGGTTCTTCCATTGATTCGAACCTGGCAAGTTTGGAAGATAAACTGAGAAAAATTTTCGGTACTAAGGTACTGTGTAAACAAAGACAGGATGGAAGCGGTGATATTGTAATAGAATTTTATTCACAGGAAGAATTGGAACGGCTGTTCGAGTTAATTGAAGTCATTGATAAATCATATAGTTAAATTAATTATTTTAGTTGTCCTTCTGAACGCTGCACTTTATTCTCAGCAGGATACATCCGGACTTAATCAGTCGTCTGCTGATACCAATTTTATTATGCAAAAGTCCCCATTAGGCGCGGTACTTCGAAGTGCAATTATCCCAGGATGGGGTCAAATTTACAATCACTCTTATTGGAAAGCACCTCTTATCTGGGGAATTGGTGCATTGCTGGTTTATAATTGGATTCAATACAACAAAGATTTTAATTATTATCGGGAAAAATATATCATAGCCGGTTATACCAACTATACGGATAGAAATAGTGCTATTTATAAGAATTTAAGAAACTTTTACCAGGATCAAAGAGATTTAATGTCAATTTACTTTGGACTTACATATTTATTAAATTTGGTCGATGCTTATGTTGATGCACAGTTATTTGATTTTACCGTTAAAGAAAATCCGGTTACTAAATCGCCAATGCTTAATATAGAAGTTAATTTTTAATATTATAAATAATGTAAATGAAAAATTCCCTGGTTTGCAGCAATTGTCAAACAGAAAATCCTTTTTACGGACTTATATGCACAAATTGCAAATCGTATTTAAGGGAAAGAATAAATAACATTGATTTCTGGAATATCTTAGCGCGCTTGATTGACAGCCCTGTATCGGCTTTTAGAAAAATAATACAATCCGAACACAAAAACTTTATTACATTTCTCGTTTTTTTTATATCCTTGAAGTTGTTTATCGACTGCAGATTTATATTTTTAGCCATTAATAAAAATGAAGGAAACTGGAATAATGTTTTGTTTGGATTCTTGATTGTACTTTCATTATTTATAATTCTGATTTACATATTCGGATTTTTGCTGAAATCAGTCGATTCGGTTTTTCATCTTAAAACCAGGACGCGCGATAACGCTTCAATTTTAATTTATTCTTTTGTTCCAAATATATTTGCACTCTTTATACTTTTTCCGTTTGAGTTGATTATTTTCGGTGGTACTGTCTTTTCAAATAACCCATCTCCATTTATTCTTAAAAGTACAGTTGCATACACCTTTACACTTTTGGAAGGGCTATGCATTCTTTGGGCAATTATTTTAAATATCATAGCAATGTACGCGCAATCAAAAAATATTGGTTACTCAATTACAACAGGATTAACCTTTAATGCTCTTACCTGGGTAATGATATATTTACTTTCAAGCTTATTATTTTTATGAAATTAATTAAATGATTAAAAGTAAAAACTTTCCCGTTATTTTTATAACCCGGATTAATTCATTTGATAATACTGGATTAGATGTTTAATTATTTAATGTTATTCTTTACTCAAAGGGGAAGTTATCCCCTCTTTTATAAAGGGGGGCAGCATTTTTTTTACTATTCATTAATTAGAAATTATACTTTAAAGAAATATTAAAATAACTTTCTATATAATAAAAATATGACACATGAAATTTTAGAAAAAGAAAAAGAATTATTCTTACATACATATAAAAGAATTCCCATTGATATTGATCATGGAGAGGGAGTTTTTCTTTTCGATAAAAATGGGAAGAAATATCTTGATTTTTTTTCCGGCTTAGCAGTTAATGCTTTGGGATATGCACATCCTAAAATTGTATCCGCAGTTTCCGAACAGATTGCAAAATTTGCGCACCTGTCTAACTATTATATTACACAAATTCAAATCGATTTTACCGGGAAGCTCCTGAATTATTCCGGCATGTCAAAAGCATTTTTAACTAACAGCGGTGCTGAAGCGGTTGAAGGCGCAATAAAAATAATTAGAAAAGCATTTGGGCCGGATAAAAAAATATTTTCATTAACAAGTTCATTTCACGGCAGAACTTATGGTGCCTTAAGCTTAACGGCAAGAGAAAAATATAGAAAGGGATTCGAACCGCTATTAAAAAATATCGAACAAATAAATTTTAACGACGTAAAAGATATGGATGCAAAACTTGATAATGATACCGCTGCAATTTTTGTCGAGTTTATTCAAGGCGAAGGAGGAATAAATGTACTTAATGATGAATTTGTGCAAAAACTAATTTCTCTTAGAGGTAAATATCATTTTCTTATAGCCGCTGATGAAATACAAACCGGTATAGGAAGAACAGGGAAACCATTTGCATATAATCATTATAATTTTATTCCTGATATTGTCCTAACCGCAAAAGCAATGGGAGGTGGTTTGCCAATCGGGGCAATCTTAACTTCTAAAAAGCTTGGTGATGTTTTTAGTTATGGTAATCACGGAACTACATTCGGAGGAAATCCGGTTTGCTGTGCAGCGGGAAAAGTTGTTCTCGAAGAAGTGTTTGAAAACAGTTTATTGAAAAATGTTGATACAGTTGGAAAGTATTTATTGGAAAATTTAATAAAATTAAAAGCTGAATTTCCCAAAATAATTAAGGAAGTAAGAGGGAAAGGTTTGATGATTGGCGTTGAATTATTTTTTGAATGTACTGAAATTGTTGGTTTGATGAGAGAAAGAGGTGTCTTAATAAATTGTACAAATCAAAATGTAATTAGACTCCTTCCACCGCTAATCATCACTAAAGAAAATGTTGATAATTTTATTGTTGAATTTAAATCTACTTTATCAGGTATAAAATAATGGAAATGAAAACAGATGTATTGGTGATCGGAAGCGGAATTGCTGGTTTATTTTCTGCCTTAAAAATTTCGGAATATGCCGACGTTGTTTTAGTTACAAAAAAAAATAAAGCGGAATCAAATACCAACTATGCTCAAGGTGGGATTGCTTCGGTCATTGATAGCACCGATACTTTTGAAAAACATATTCAAGATACACTGATTGCGGGAGCAGGACTCTGCCATGAAGATGCTGTTACAATTATGGTTGAAGAAGGTCCTTCAAGAATTTATGATTTGATAGACATCGGGACGAAATTTACTAAAAAAAACGGGAAATTAGACCTTGCTAAAGAAGGCGGCCATTCTATGGCGCGAATTGTACATGCAAAAGATTTTACAGGAAAAGAAATAGAAAGAGCCTTAATTGAAGGAGTTAATTCAAAAAAAAATATACAAATACTGGAAAATGTTGTAGCAATTGATTTACTTACGGAGCACAATATCCATCGGTTAAAAAATCAACCATTGGATAATAGAAATTGTTGGGGTGCTTACGTCCTTGATTGTTCAAAAAATGAAGTCATAAAAATAACTTCCAAGGTAACTATGTTGGCTACCGGCGGAATAGGCCAGGTTTATCTGCATACGACAAACCCTGGAATTGCCACCGGTGATGGTTTTGCTATGGCATACCGTGCGGGAGCAAAGATTGGGGATATGGAGTTCGTCCAGTTTCATCCGACTTCATTATTTGCCGCGGGGAAAAATAATTCATTTAAAACTCCATCTTTTTTAATATCAGAAGCAGTTCGCGGATTTGGCGGATTATTAAAGACAAAAAGCGGCGAACAGTTCATGCAGAATTATGATGCGAGAAGGGAACTTGCGCCAAGAGATATTGTTGCGCGTGCAATTGACAATGAATTGAAAAAAAGGGGAGACGAATATGTTTATCTCGATATCACTCATAAAAGTGCAGATGAAATTATTGAACATTTTCCGAACATATATGAGAATTGTAAAAAAACAGGAATCGATATTACAAAAGCAATGATTCCGGTTGTGCCTGCGGCGCATTATGCATGTGGCGGTGTCGTGGTCGATAAATTTGCAAGAACTTCGTTAAGAGGCTTGTTTGCATGCGGTGAGGTTTCCATGACCGGCGTTCATGGAGCTAACAGACTTGCCAGCAATTCACTTTTGGAAGCTGTAGTTTTTGCATATAGAGCCTCTGATAAAATACAAGGATTCCTAAAAGATTATTCCTCTAAAATACCTGAAATACCCGATTGGGACGATTCCGGTACTTTAAGTGCGGATGAAAGAATTTTAATTACTCACAGCGTTAAAGAAGTTAAACAAATTATGTGGGATTACGTGGGCATTGTTCGGTCAAATAACCGTTTGGAAAGAGCATTTAGAAGAACACATAATTTATACGACGAAACGGAAAATCTTTACAAAAGGACAAAAATCTTCCAGGAAATTTTAGAGCTTAGAAATTTAATTACATGTGCTCACATGATAATTAAGTCCGCAATGCTTAGACACGAAAGTCGTGGACTACATTATACTTTGGATTATCCGACAAAAGATGATTCACAACTACCACAGGATACTATATTACAGAATACAAATCCATAGCAAATTTTTATGTAAAACGAGAAACGGTGACTCTCTTTGATTTTAACCTCCCTTCTTAAGTAATATACAAAATTATGTTTATACATAATCTTTTTTTTATTAATTATCAGTTGATATATCTGAATCCTTAAAAATATATTTCATTATTGCTCCGTATCTATTTCCTTTCGAACTCACCTTCACTTTTTTTATTACTAACAATTCCATGATGCCTAATAAAATGATTGCTCCTGTGAGAATCAGATCTTCTCTTCCTTCTACTACAGATGAGTAATTAGATTTAATTTGATTAGTACTCAAAGGCGATAGCTTTTCAATCAAACCTTTGATTTCTTCAGAAGATAAATAGCTCCCTTCAATTTTATCTTCGTCATATTCCTTCAAATTCATTTTCATACAGACAAGAGTAGTTGGAGTGCCCGCGATAGCAATTGCAACATCGGCTTGGAACTTTATTTTTTGAAGTTCATTTAATTTTTCCTTTATGATGCTTTCCAATTTTAAAATTTCTGATTGTAGCGGCGGATCATGCTTCAGAAATTCTTCCGTTAAGCTGACAACTCCGACATCAAAGCTTTTTTTAAATTCAATTTTGTTGCGGTGGCCGTAAATAATTTCAGTGCTGCCGCCGCCAATATCAATAACAAGGTTTTTTATTCCAGTATGACCTTCTGAAGTTGATCCCAAAAATGATAATTCGGCTTCTTCTTCTCCCGAAATTATTTGAATATTAAAGTTTAATTCTTTTCTAACTCTTTTTATAATATCATCTGAATTTTCCGCAGATCTAAGAGCTTTCGTTCCCGTTATTATAATTTTTTTGCACTGGAATTCAGTGATTATTTCTTTGTATTGCCTTAATGAATCTAAAAGTCTTTGAATATTTTCTTCCGGAATTTCATTGTCCGGGAGCAAGCCCTTCCCGATTCTTGGGATGGAGTAAAAATTCTTCAAGGTTTTTATCTCATTCCTTGCTTTATTTACAACTGCAATAAGCAAAAGAACGGTATTGGTTCCTATATCTATTGAGGCAATAATCATAGATTTTTTTTATTTTAAGTTATTAAAATATATCCCTTATGAGAAATTTAAACAGATCAGCTAAAACCTTTTTATATATATCCATCCTTTCAGGCATACTCTGGCTGGGCGCATATCTTATTAAATTATTTTTACTTTATTACCTGTTCCAGGAAAAAGATTTTGCTTTAAAAACTTACCTGAACAATCAAAATCTACCCGGAATTTTATCATCTTTTTTACCTCTTTTTGCGACACCAATTATTTTATTTTCTATATTTATCATTTTTTTCATTCTCTTCTTAGTCACCGGTAAAATAAGCCTAAAAGTAAACGGGTGGCTGTTCATTTCGACAATTTTAATTTTTATAACATGCCCGTTTGAAATTTATCTGATGACAATAGATTATAAAATATTCTCGTTACTCAACTCAGGCAAGTTTATCCCGGGAGAAATTATTCATCTAATTATTAAAAGATTTACCGTATTCAGCAGCTTCTCAATAATTGAAATTGCTTGTTATGCCGCAGTGGTTTTTCTTTTCGTCTTTCAGCCGTTAAAAAAGGTTCAAATAGAAAAATGAAAATTAAAGAAAAAGAATTTGAAGAAACTATACTTGAATTAAAAGATATTGCCAAACAACTTGGTGCAGATGTTCGTTTTGAGAAAGGAGATTTTAAAGGCGGCTATTGCCTGCTGAAGGAAAATAAAATAATCGTAATAAATAAATTCGCAGGGATTCAGAGGAAAGTAATGATTTTGTCCGCCGCACTTAAAGAAATTGGCGTTGATCAAATTTACCTTGCTCCCAGGATTAGAGAAATAATTGATGAAATGGCTGAAATGCAATGAAAATACTTGTAATTAACGGACCGAATCTAAACAGGCTTGGAGACAGAAATAAAATCCAATACGGCAGATTAACATTAAAAGAAATTGAAAGCTTATTAACCACTGAATTTCCTGAGATGGCATTTACTTTTTACCAATCGAATTCCGAAGGCGAAATAATAGATCAAATACAAAATGCTCCGAGAGTATATGACGGAATAATTATAAATCCCGGAGGATATGCACATACATCTGTTGCAATACGTGATGCATTGGAAGACTGTAGCATCCCGAAAATTGAAGTTCATCTTTCGCATATTGTTACAAGAGAAGATTACAGGCAAAACTTGATAACTGCTTCTGCTTGCGACGGTTACATATCGGGATTTAAAGAAAATAGTTATTTATCGGCAGCATACTTATTAATCAAATACCTGAACGGAGGAAAGAAGATTTGATAAAAGCAGTAATATTCGATTTGGATAATACTCTCGTAGATTTTATGAAGATGAAACGGAGAGCAATCGAAGAGGCAATACCGGCTATGATTGATGCCGGTCTTGAAATTACACAGCAAAAAGCCAACAAGGTAATTGACGAAATTTATAAAGAACATGGAATTGAATACCAGCAGGTATTCGATGAGTTTTTAAGAAGAGTGTTGAACAGAGTCGACTACAAAATTTTATCGGCTGGTATTGTTGCTTACCGCAGGGCGAGAGAAGCTGCACTGATTCCATATCCGCATGTTTATTCTACTCTAAACAAGCTTATTAAAATGGGAATGCAAATGGGAGTTTTATCGGACGCTCCTGTTAAAGAAGCATGGCTGCGTTTGGCATTTCTGAATTTCCATCACATTTTTGATGTAGTTGTAACTTTTGAGGATACAGGTGAAAGAAAGCCAAGTCCGAAACCTTTTTTGAAAATGCTGGAAAGGCTTGTAGTAGAACCGGGTGAAGCGTTAATGGTAGGGGATTGGGTTGAAAGGGATATAATTGGAGCAAAAAATATCGGTATGAAGACTGCGTTTGCAAGGTATGGAGATACGTTTGATACCAAAGAACATAACTCGGATTACGAGTTAAACGACATTTCAGAGCTAATTGATATTATTAGACAGGAAAATAGATTATAAGTTTTACTTAAAGCAATAAATTATTTCACTCAGAAAAGTTGATAATAAACATTCAATTAGTTATTTTTCTCTCGAAATTATTTGAGATGTCATGAAAGACCTTTCCATAAAGAAACTTTACTACTCAATAAGTGAAGTCAGTAAAATCACTGAAATCGAACAGTACGTTCTCAGGTACTGGGAAACGGAATTTGAACAGCTTAAACCACAGAAGAACCGTGCTGGAAACAGGATTTACACAAATAAAGACATCCAGCTGATTTTGAAGATAAAAGACCTGCTCAGAGAAAAAAAATATACAATTGAAGGTGCAAAAAATATTTTAGAAGGATTTACTCCCGAGAAAGAACAGAAAATCGAAGAAGCGGAAGAGACAGTTGAAGAAGAGAAAAAGGTCTCTGAAAAAACAATAAAAGATAACGAAGCTATAAAAAAAGACCTTGAAGAAATAAAAAGTATTCTACAACTTGTACTATCGAAATTATAAAGGATCGGAACGTGGCGCAGCCCGGTAGCGTACCTGAATGGGGTTCAGGTGGTCGTGGGTTCAAATCCCACCGTTCCGACTAGTTGAAA
>CAZKUR010000028.1:0-45425 GCA_964556005.1 uncultured Ignavibacteriaceae bacterium
TAAATTTTGAGAAAGCAGGCGATGATAAACTTTTCGGGATAGCAACGGTAAAAACACCTGACGGTGGATCTTTCACGGATGAGATTTATTATTCAGCAGATGACAATATAATATTGTACAAACAGACTATCGAAAGCAATCCTGAAACTTCATTTTCAAAATTCATATCAAAAAACCATATAGATTTTGAATTGACTTTAGGGGATGAAGTGATTGTTATGTTTGCAAATATGTATAATTATAGTTTAAACAGCACTAAAAATACTGTTGAATCAATTGCACTTCCAATTAATTTTCATTTATCTGCCGGATTAAGATTCTTAAAGTATTATAAAATATTTTTTAGGTTTGGCATTTTATATGTTTATCAAGATTTTAACGGTATTGACAATGGAATATTTTTACAGGCGGATTTATTAAATACAAACTTTTACGGTACAGCCGGAATAGATTTTTTTAACGATAAGGGGACTGCTCATAACTCTGCTTACAGCGGTGGAGATTTTACTCTTTACTGCTTTGGTCTGGGATACAATATTTCTAGAAAATTTAATGTGGATATAATGTATTGTATCCCTGATGAAAAAGTGTACGGATATGATATAAATATTGGTCCCAACTTTGATCAAAAGTATGCTAAAATAGATAACGGGCTTATAAAACTTGGGCTTCGATATTCATTTATTTTATGAATTAATTCATTTCCCCAAGGGGGAAAAATACTTTAGCCAAGGGTAACACCTGTGGATTAACAAAAACTTATAAAACTCTTTCAGAGTTTTGTACATTCGTGAGGTCGTACTAAAAACCAGGGCGTCTCCCTGGCCTAAAATATATTATCACTTCGCGGTATTAATAATTCAAATTATAATATTGTATGCTTTTTATCGGAATTATAAAGAAGAAGAATGCGGGAGGAACAATAATCAGGTACTGGAATTACCGATATATTTATACATAGGAACTAATGTTCACCGATGAATAAAGTATTACAAAAATATTTTTGAGAGAAATGGAAATCTTAAAATATTTTATTAAATTTCAATTGGAAGCGGGAAGCAGTATAAATATTGGAGGTAAAAATGGAAAAAAGTTCAGCCACATTGTCGAGTATTCAAACCTTAAGGTTTAGCTCAATTTCAAGTGGAACAAAAAATACTAAAGCTATTCTAATATTTTTAATCATTGTTATGTTTTCCCCTTTGCTTTTTGCACAGCAAAATTATCAAACGGGTAATGAAAACAACTACTCTTCAACTAAATTAATCCAAGGCGTTCCAGCCTCACTTGAAAAGATCAAATCTTTTTCAACAAAAAATAATATTTCAAATGAAATAACGAATAATGAAAAACAATATAATGTTTTGTATTGTGAGATATTTGGTAACGGCGGTACATTTTCTTTTAATTACGAAAGGAATATCTTCCTTAAATTAAATATTAGAATTGGTTTCGGAATCCTCATTGGCAGCTCATCATCCAACTCAGGAGAACACACTGAAACAGGCGCTGATGTTTTTGGAATGTTGAATTATTTAATTGAAATTTATAAAAATAATAATTTAGAACTTGGTGCCGGAATATTAACACAAGGTACAAAGACTTTACCTACATTTTCATTAGGTTATCGCTACATCCCACAGCAAGGCGGATTTTTCTTTAAATTAACATTTGATATGAAACCTAATTTTGATAATAAATTCATTCCATGGGGTGGGCTTGGTTTAGGTGTAAGATCTTAGCTTAACTAAATCGTAACGGATTTTTTCTTCTCTTCTACTTTTGGAGGCAATATTTTTTTCTGGAGATTTTGCATCTCTTTCTGGAATTTCTCCATCTGTTTTTTGAATTGTTTCATCTGCTTTTGAAGTTCTTTATTCTGAAAAAACAGGAGTGAATCATTTTTAAAATACTTGAAGTTTGCAAAAAGAGAATCCGAAGGGACTAAATACTTTTTCCCGTTAAAATAAATATATAAGCTGTCGCCGCGGTTGCCGGTTGAATCATTATGTTTGCGCTCGAAATGAAATTCAAATGATTTAATTGAATCCCCCTTAAAATATTTGTACTTCATATTCGGATTTACACCGAACTCACCGGGTAAAACGAAATTGAAGTTCTTTAAATTCTTTGTAGCTTTTTCCACTTCATCGGCAATGCTGTTAAAGTCAGTAAGCGGAATTTCCGGAATCTGAATATTAGCTAAATGAACACGAATTGAATTCGGGTTTATAAAAACCTTGAAATCTTTGTCGGCATCCGACTTTTCCCCGAGTTTATCATAGCTGCTGTCAATCTTAACTTCAACTTTGAAGTTTTCCAGATTCTTATTAACCTCAGCCAGTTCCTTATTCATATCTTCTTTAAACTTTTTCATCTGAACTTTAAATTTATCTTTATTAAAAGCATACGAATGACTGAAAATCGTATCGGGTGTTAAGAAAATATACTTATCGTCTTTTGTATTTTTTATTTGTGTAACAAGTTTATTGATTTCTGGATTATTGTAAAAATCAACTTCCGACGGGATGTATTTTTCAAATTCCTTCCTATTTGTTTTTGAAGCAAAGGCAAGCAGATTTGCACATATTGCTTTTTGATAATTCCACAAGTTGGGATTTATTGCGATAGTACTTTTATTATTTACCAAAACCTGCGATTGCAAGTCTTCCGCATATTCGGCCATTAACGAATCGAATTCTTTTCTCTGGAAATTATTTAAATCCAAAGATTTGACAAATTTATTGAAATTATCTGTTTTGGAAGAAGCCTGCTTTCCTTCTTTTATTTCAAAAAATCCCTTTCCGCTTGAGTCCGAGCCAAGCTCAAGATATTTGGTTTTGGTATTGTCGAGAGGAAGCTTTTTATAAAAAGCGAAATTAAAAATATCTTCGTTAGATAAACTAGCTGTGAATAAAAGAGGCTTTAAATTTTCTGTATAAAAGCTTGCTAAATTGGATTTCTGCGTCTCAATCACACTGTCAATAAAACCGGGATTAAATTTCAGCAAAAGCATAAGAGCAATCGTAAGCATAGAAAAAACAATTGCAGGAGACCATCTCCTTAATTTTTCGGCAGGAGATTTTTCGGATTTTAGGCTTGCAAGAATTCTCGTTTCCAAGTATGGAGATTCTGGCAGAGGTTTATAAGCTGATGACGTTAAATTTTTTACAGTCTTCAGTTCGTTTAATTTTTCTCTTAAATCTTTATTCAGGCTGAGCTTTTCTTCAACTTCTCTTTTTTCATTTTCAGAAAGCTCATTGTCTAAGTAAGCCGACAACATCTGGAAATATTTTAAATGATCTTTCATAACATTAACTCCTGTTTATAGGGATTTAGCAAATCCCTTAAACCTTCCCTTGCTCTAAATATCCTGGATTTAACAGTTCCTATTTCACAATTTATAGTTTCAGCAATTTCCTGGTAGCTTAAACCTTCCAGGTCTTTTAACGTTAAAGGGACTCTAAGCTTATCCGGCAATTTTTTAATAGCTTCTCTTACAATTTGTGCAACGTCCCGGTTTTCTGCTGTCGGTGAATAAAAAGGATCAACTTCTTCTTCCTTAATAGGAATAAAAATGCTTCTTATTCGTTTTTTTCTTAAATGATCTTTGCACTTATTTACTGTAACTCTATAAAGCCATGTTGTAAAGAGCGATTCGAATCTGAAACTATTTAAATTTTTATAAACAGTTAAAAAAACTTCCTGCGTAATGTCATCGACGTTCGAAGAATCGCCAAGTGTGATATAAGCAATATTCCGTACTTTTTCTTTATGCCTCCGAACCAAAGTGCCGAAGACAGATTCATCGCCTTCAATAAACCTTTTAATTAGCGAAAAATCGTCATCTAAGCTTAGAATTTGGGGCTGCTGCAACTTTTTTCTTTTTTTTAATAAATCCACTTTTTTAGACGTTAATTTGTTTTCTTTGTTCCATTAAATTAAGTACTTTATATTTCATAAGGAAATTCAATTTTTTATAATTCATTAATAGCCTTTTACTTGAAATTATAGCACCATCTAATTAAATTAAATTTATAATTCTAAGGAGTTTTTAATGAAAATTAAAACTAGTGAGCAGTACGGTGCCGTCGTTATAGAACTTAAAGGTAATGTAATGGGCGGTGATGATACAAAAGATTTCAACGGAATCCTTCATAAATACATTGATGAAGGCAAGAAAAATATTGTAGTAGACCTGGCCGATGTAAAATTCATGAACAGTTCCGGACTGGGAATGTTAATAGGCGGACTGACTACAATCAAAAAAGCGGATGGTAACTTGAAGCTCGCAAGAGTTACCGATAAAATCGAAAGCTTATTAATTATAACAAAACTAATAACCATTTTTGAGTTTTTCGAAACTGTAGAAGATGCTGTAAAAAGTTATAGTAATTAAAATTATTTTTTTAATAATTAATTTGTCAGGAAATGAACTCCGGATTCTAAAATTCGGAGTTTTTATTTTGTCATTTTTTTAAATATAAACCCACCAGAGGAAATTCCATGAGTGTTACAGTGGTTGTCGGCAGTCAATGGGGCGATGAAGGGAAAGGAAAGATAGTCGATATCTTAAGTGAAAATTTTGACATTGTTACAAGATATCAGGGCGGCGCAAATGCTGGCCATACGGTTGTAATAAATGATCAGGATTATATTTTACATCTAATTCCGTCGGGCATTCTCCGCGAAAATGTAATTTGTGTAATCGGAAACGGTGTTGTAATCGATCCTACTGCTTTATTAGATGAAATAGAATTAATTGAGAGACACGGGATAAAAGTAGACGGCAGGCTTTTTATAAGTCAGAATGCACACTTAATAATGCCGTATCACAAGCTTTTAGATTCAATAAACGAAAGCGGTGATAATAAGATTGGTACAACAGGCCGGGGTATCGGTCCGTGTTATATCGACAAATACGCAAGAAAAGGAATAAAAATTGTCGATCTGCTCAACCGGAAATCACTTGAAGAAAAAATCAGGCAAAATCTTATCGAGAAAAATAATCTGCTGAAGAAAGTTTACGAGAGAGAAGAGCTTGATGTCGAAGAAATAATAAAACAATATATCGAATTCGATAAGAGAATCGATAAATATATAAAAGACGTTCCGACATTTTTGAATAATGCTATCACCAGTGGGAAATCAGTTTTACTTGAAGGCGCACAGGGTGCCCTACTTGATATTGATTTCGGAACTTACCCGTTTGTTACTTCATCGAATCCAACGTCGGGCGGTGCATGCACAGGCACCGGAATACCGCCGACTAAAATTGATAACGTAATCGGAGTAGTAAAAGCTTACACAACGCGTGTCGGAAACGGCCCGTTCCCTACCGAACTTGAAAACAGTGAAGGAGAAAAGCTGAGAAAAATTGGAGTAGAATACGGAGCAACTACCGGCAGGCCGAGAAGATGCGGATGGTTTGACGCTGCGCTTTTAAAATATTCATCTATGATAAACGGAATAAATGAAGCTGCCATAACTAAGTTAGATGTCTTAAGCTCCTTCGATGAAATTAAGGTTTGTACCGCTTATGAATTAAACGGAAGAAAATTAAATACTTTCCCAACCGATGTCGAAAAGCTGAGTATTGTTAAACCGGTTTACGAAGTTTTACCGGGATGGAAAGTAGACATTTCTTCCGCCTTAAGCTACAATGAATTGCCTGAGAATACGAAAAAATATCTGCAATTTATAGCAGCTAAATCAGGTATAAAGTTGAAGATTATTTCTGTTGGTCCTAAACGTCAACAAACTTTTTTTGTTAATTAGAAACAACAAAAAGAGGGGATGGATAAATTAAACCGTATTTCTTCTTTATTTCATTCCCTATTTTGTAATGTATTTATTTTTTTAAGATTTCTTTGTATTCAATTTAAAATACTGAAAACCTCATTGACCTTATTTGATCAATTAGGATAACGAAATAAAAGCAATTAATTATAGAATATAAAATAACATATTGTAAATTCAACCTAAGTAACAAAAAATAACTTCCCGGCCGACCTTATTACCTTATCTTTAATTTCAAATGCGGTAATAATGTTGAAATAGTAAGACTCAACCTAAATTGCTAAGATTGTGAAAAGAATTATGAAAGATAATATCAAAATAAAAATGTCCGGCGGGCCTGCTTCACTTAATTTCAAAATTGCATTGATTGCTATCGCTATTTTAATTGCCGGAGGGACTTTATTTTACACTCAATCTCTTGTAGAAAAACTGCAGGATAAAGAAAACCAGATAGTCCAGCTATATGCAAAAGGGCTTGAATATGTAGCCAATTCCACCTCAGCCGATGCCGATATCACTTTCCTTTTTGATAACGTAATTAAACCGATTGATTTCCCGCTTATATTGACGGATCCAAAAGACAAGGTGAATTTGGAAACTGTCCGTAATATCGAATATGATTCAACTCTTTCTCAAGCAAAGCTTAGGTTGTTCTTTAAGCAAAAAATTAAAGAAATGGATCACCAGCACAATCCGATTTTAGTAACAAACGCCGATACAGTTTTTCAAAAGATCCATTACGGCGATTCTAAATTAATTAACCAGTTAAGGTATTACCCGTACGTGCAAATTTTTATTGCTGCATTGTTTATCGTTTTAGGATACTTTGGATTCAGCAGCATTAAACGAAGCGAACAAAGCAATATCTGGGTAGGCATGGCAAAAGAAACCGCACATCAGTTCGGAACACCGATTTCCAGTTTGATGGGGTGGCTCGAAATGCTGAAAATAAATTATAGAGATCCCGATAAAGTGCTCGATACCGCCGAAGAAATAGGCAGCGATGTTGAAAAGTTGAGCAAGATTACTTACCGCTTCTCAAAAATCGGTGCGGTGCCTGAGATAAAACCGACTAATGTATATGAAGAAATTTATAAAGTAACTGAATATTTCGAAAGACGAATTCCTCAAATAGGCAAGAACATCCAGTTAAAAATTCATGGCGATAAAGATTTGTACGCTGATATGAACGGCGAATTGTTTGAATGGGTAATTGAAAATCTTATAAAAAATGCTTTGGATGCGATAAATCATAAAGAAGGAAAAATTGAAATATTTTTAAGTGTGGTTAAAGATAAAATTGAAATAGAGGTCGTTGATAACGGGAAAGGAATAGACCTAAAAAGGAGAAAAGATATTTTTAGGCCGGGCTACAGCACAAAGAGACGCGGCTGGGGATTGGGATTAAGCCTTTCCAAAAGAATTATAGAAGTGTATCACGGCGGCAAAATTTTCGTCAACCATTCCGTTCAGGGCGAAGGGACAGCATTTAAAATTATCCTAAACAAAGTATAGTTTTCAACCACAACGGAATATCAAATTAATATTGATTTACAAATAAAAAAATTTTTGCGATAGCTACTTTTAACTTTCCACCTTTCCTAAAGCTTTGGCAGATAAATTTAATTTTGACTTTTAATTTGATTCTAACTCATTTGAAGCATTCTCTCAATCGGTGCCAATGCTTTTTCCATCAATTCATTACTTAATTCAATTCGCGGATTTTTATTCGCCATGCAGAAATAGAGTTTTTCCATCGTATTCAACTTCATGTAAGGACATTCATTACAGCTGCAGTTTTTATCGGGAGGAGCCGGGATAAAGTTTTTTCCCGGTGCTGACTTTTTCATCTGGTGAATGATTCCAACCTCGGTCGCAACAACATAACTTTCTGATTTATCTGATTGCACAAAATTTAAAAGCTTGCTCGTAGAGCCGACAAAATCGGCACGGTTAAGAAGAACATCTTCACATTCTGGATGTGCAATTAATTTTGCACCCGGATTCTGCGTCATTAAATCTATAATTTTTCTTTCGCTGAAAGTTTCGTGAACGATACAGACCCCGTCCCACAACAGCATATCCCTGCCGGTTTTTTGCATTAAATATTTGCCGAGATTTCTGTCGGGAGAAAACAAAATTGGTTTTTCTTTCGGGATTTGGTTAATGATTTTCTCGGCATTGCTTGAAGTACATATTATATCGCTTAAAGCTTTAACTTCGGCGGTACAGTTTATATATGTAATCGCTACATGATCCGGATTTTTTTCTCTAAATAATTTGAATGAATCAGCCGGACAACTTTCAGCTAAAGAACAGCCTGCATCGAGGTCCGGAAGTAATACTATCTTATGTGGATTTAAAATTTTAGCGGTTTCCGCCATAAAGTGGACGCCGGCAAATACTATTATATCGGCATTTGTCGTCTTTGCTTTTCGTGAAAGTTCAAGACTGTCACCGACAAAATCTGCAATGTCCTGAATTTCCGATTCTTGATAGTAATGTGCAAGAATTACAGCATTCAATTCTTTCTTTAATTTCAATATTTCTTTTTCGAAATCCAGCGTTACATCAATCTCATTTTCTAAAAGCATTTTAACTCCGTAGATTAAGATAATTACAGGTAACTATTGTTTTCATTGAGTAATTATTACTAAGCAATTAAATATAATAAATTATTTGTTTGGAATTCATACGTGTTTCACACCTATCTATAATGGCATATCGATTGTTGATTAAATCACGACTACAGAAAATAGTCTTTAGCATAGCATCCCCTCCTTTTAATGACACACAAAACTGTCGGGTTATTGCCCTCACAATCCGACAGTTTTTCCCCCTTTTAAACAGTAAATTATTCCTCAACCGGTCGTATTTATTACCGATAAGAAGCAATAAATATTTATTAATGACATTTTTGACTTAAAATTAAATAGCCTAAAAATGGCATATTACTTGATTATTTATGCCGAACATGAACGCTTATAGCATAGCATCCCTCCAAAAGACACGAGACTGTCGGATCCGCCTTACGAGTTCCGACAGTTTTTTTATTAATTCAACCTGATAAATAATCAAACCGGCAAAATCATTTGGGTTTTTTTTATCGAATAAATTATATCACTTTTACGTGCATTCACATCTATTAAAATATTTCCGATATTCGAAAGAAGCACAAAATTTATTTTCCCCCCTTTATTTTTTTTATCGGATTTCATGAACGAAATTATATCCTCATAATCAAAATCGTTTATCTTATTTTTAAGCCCTGTTTTTAGCGGCAGTTCAATAAATTCATCAAACCTTTTTTGTGAAAGTAAGCCTAATCTGCCGGATAAAAATAACGCCGAAATTATTCCCGTTATTACGGCTTCCCCATGCCTCATTTTGAAATTAGAAAGTCCTTCATAAGCATGAGCAAATGTATGGCCGAAATTCAGGATTCTGCGGAGGTGCGTATCTTTTTCATCCTTTGTTATTACTGCTGTTTTAATCGAAATGGAATCTAAAATTGTTTTTTCAAGCAAATTATATTTTCTTTTTAAAATCGAAGTAAAGTTATCGTTAAAGAATGAATAAAACTTTTTACTGGAGATGAAAGCATATTTCATTACCTCACCCAGCCCGGAAACATATTCCTTTCTTGGAAGAGTTTTTAAAAATTCCGTATCGACATAAACAGCATTAGGCTGATAAAAAGAACCGATAATATTTTTTTTCTTAAGAAAGTTTATACCGGTTTTTCCGCCAATTGAACTGTCAACCATCGAAAGCAATGTGGTGGGTATATGAATTAAATTTGCGCCCCGCATAAAAGTAGATGCGGCAAACGAAGCTAAATCACCGGTGACTCCTCCGCCTACCGATATTATTAAACAATCCCTGTGGTAATTATTTTCTATCAGGAAATAAAAAATTTTGTTGAGCTCGTTAAACGATTTTGATTTTTCACCCTGTTTCAAAATATAATAGGCTGTCCTTTTATCGTACTTCTTGAAAATCTTTGTGAGATTCTGATTATGCAACCGATAGACATTTTTATCGCAAACAATTAAAATCCTGCTTGAATAAAATTTAGTTTCAATATCATCCGAAATTTTTCTTAATATGTTATTCCCGACAAAAATTGGATATGAATTTTCATTTAAGTCAACCGTAATTTTTTTCACCGTTTTATCCCGCTACTTTTTAATAAAGATAATTATTTAATTTTTTGAAGTAACTTAACAATCTCATCTACGGTAATTCCAACAGGGATATTATCCGTTTCAAAAATGAAATCTGCCTGCTCATAAAACTGCCTGCGCGAATTATATAACCGCAAAATTTTTTTTATAAGTTCTTCCTTAGTCGGCTCATCATCGTCCGGTTTTATCAAAGAAGGCCTGTCTCTTTTATATTTTAATCTCTGATATATAGCCTCCGGGGAAGTTTTTAAAAATATCATTCTACCGTTGTTTTTAATAAAATTTAAATTGTTTTGATTTGTTAGAGTTCCACCGCCAAGAGAAATCACTTTTTCATTGCCGTCGGATATTTCTTTCAAAATTTTACTTTCGACTTCACGAAAATATTTCTCCCCTTTCTTCTCAAATATATCTCTTACTTTTTCTCCCATTATCTCTTCAATAACTTTATCAAGATCAAAAAATTCCCATCCGAGAGTGTTTGCAAGTATAGGGCCGATAGTACTTTTGCCGGCTCCCATAAAACCTGTCAGGTATATTATATCTTTTTTATTTTCCATTTTAAAATAATTCGTTGAAACAAATTTATAATTTTGCAGTGATAAAATAAATTTAAGAAGAGAAAGACATCATCCGTGTAAACCGGGACTTTGAAGTAGATTTAAAACATGAATGCAATACCTGCTAAAAATGTTACGCCGTCTACATTTATTTTTGAATCGAAAGTGTCTTGTGCTACCGTTACGATGGAGCCCATGTAATTAACTTGTTGTTTCGCATATTGGCTTGTAACATTGAATTGAGGATCCCTGAATTTCATTTCCGAATGAATTGAAATATTGTCGTATAAAATATAATCCATAGATATAGAGACATTTATACCGTATGCAAATTTTCTGTTGATTGTACTTATGCTTTCATCTCCAAAGCTTCGAGTTTGTTTCCCGAAATAAATTCCAAAACCGCCTCCCATCAAAAATTTAAATCTGTCTGTGGAAAAAGGTAAAAAGTAATAAATAGAAAATTCGAGAGGAATTAAAACGAAACCGTCATCTACCGAAATGTCCCTTGTCTTAATTCCCTGAATGACGGTTAAATTACTTCCCGATGCGGATTTTTTCATATACTCAGTGCTGAACCCGAAAAGGATATCATGGTTAAGACGGTAACGAAAAGTTATTGCCGGATTAAAAATATCGGCGAGTGGGAAAGAGGAATTTCGCAGTATTTGATCCGATGAATACGGATTAAGGTATATTTTAGCTGAAGTTGTATAAACTCCGTTTAGCCCGATGCTAAAACTTTTTCCGTTATATTGAGCAAATGCGCATGTTATGTTTATAGATAAGATTAACAGAAATAATTTAATTTTCATTTATGAAGATTAAGGAGTTTGAAATAAATTTTGAAAATAATATTATGACTATTTATTTAAAAATGAAAACCCCCAAACCATACCTTGAATTTGGGGGTAAATCAAAACTGAATTAGCTAATTTATTGATTATAGAATTTATACCTATTATCAACTATATCGGCATGTTTTTTAATTGCGCTCAGCCATTCCTGAAAGAATGAATTTCTTTTTTGAGTCAGTAATTGATTTAAAATTATTGATCGCTGTGCTGCATAAGCAGAAGAATCAAATTTAGTTCTGCTTAAAATTTTCATTAGGTAATATCCGCGAATGCCTTTAACCGGATCGGAAATTTTTGTCATATCCAGCTTTAATGCTTCGCCCAAAAAAGCATAATCCCTGTAGATTTTGGGAATAGAAGTTGCGCCGGCAAGAAACGATCCTGTTGTGTCAACAACAGCTTTCGGATCAATTTGAGTTGCTTTATCGAGATCTCCGTTTATTGAACTCTTAATCTTTTCAGCCACTTTTTTAGCTTCTTCGAATTTCTTTTCCCTGATTACAACAGGTTTAATCCTATTTTTAACATCATCAAACGATAATACTCCGGCTTTAGTAATTTGAGAAACCTGGGCAACTACATAACCTTTCTGAACTTTAAATACATCGCTTACAGCACCAATATCGTTATTAAATGCAAAATCAACCAATCTTTTATTTGTACCTACTTCTGTAATAGTAGTAGCATCTTCAATAAAAGGAGTGGATTCTTTTACAGTTAGTTTTTCTAATTTTGCTTCACCTTCAAAATCGTTCTTCTGTGCCAGATACGAAAAATCACTGGCAGACTGGTATCTTGCATCTTTTGTTGCGGCAGATTCAGTTACAGGATCAACAATTTTCTCAATTACATATCTATTATCCGAACGGCCGGTAACTTTAATAATATGGTATCCGTAATTTGTTTTAACTGGCTTTAAAATTTCACCTATTTTCCCACCAAAGGCAGCTTTTTCAAATGCCGGGATCATTCTACCCTTTCCAAACCATCCGAGGTCCCCACCTTTATTTTTGCTCCCCGGGTCGATAGAATATTGTGCGGCCAACTTTCCAAAGTCAGCTCCTTTTTGTAATTGATCATAAATCTTGTTGGCTTCTTCGAGACCTTTTTGATCATTTCCTTCATTGCGAATTAAAATATGAGAAACCCTGATTAAGTTTATTTTTGAAGGTAAAATATTAATTACATGATAGATTGCATAACCTTGTGAAGTCCCGACCGGACCGATTATTTGACCTGGCTTGGATTTATAAATTAAATTAGCTGCTTCTTCGGGGATAAGATTTAATGCCAAAGTATCTTTTGAGTAAGGAACACTTGAATAAATATCAACATACGACTTAAAGCTTGATGTGTCGTTTTGTAAATCCTTGTAAACATTTTCAAGATTTTTTATAACCAACTGCGAATCTTCTGCCGACGGCTGATTTGTAAAAAGAACATATTTAATACTTCTTTTCGGAACAATCTTGTATTCTTCAATATGTTTATTATAATAATCTTGAAGTTCTGCATCCGTAACCGTAACTGTCGAATCAGGAAATTGTGTAAGAGGAACAAGAGCATACTTTACATCTATCTTGATGTTCTTATCGATAAATTCTCTTTTTATTTCAGGCTCGCTAACAGTAAGTGAAGCAAGAAGCTCGCTCTGCAATTTTTCTCTCAGCCTTTGCTGTCTTACGGCATCTTCAGCCTGAATCATAACATCTTTATTTCGAGGATCGATCAGTGCTGCTTCATATGCCTGCCGGTTGAACTTGCCTGTCGAATCGATGAAATTTCTCTTTAAGAATTCAGGCGGATTTTTACCAAGAATAATATCCTTAACTTCCTGGTTGGATACGGTTATATCAAATTTATTAACATATTGTTCGAGAAGCTTTTCGGTAACCATAGCATCCCAAACCTGGTCTCTCAGTTTGTCCATATCCTGATCGGCAACATCCTTACCGGTTTGGTTCTTTTGATTTTCACGCTGCTGATCAACGGCTTTATTAAAATCCTGGTAAGTAATATCTTCACCGTTAACTTTTCCGATTATATTTGTCCTCCCTCCGAGGGCATCCATAACATTGGAACTGGAAACAACCATAAATAGAACAAATAAAACACCAACTGTAAGAATAAAAGCAGGAGCCAAACTCCTCATCTTGGCCATCATAGCCATAGTCTATCTATCTCCAAATATTAAATATTAAACAAGTTAGCTAAAATAGATACAATGAGTTAAAAACGCAACGAATTTAGCTATGACATTATGAATATATTTTAAGAATATCTCTTATCTTTACGTTTTAATAATTTATGTTTTGAAATTCCTTTAATAAAATGAGTGAATTAAATCAAGACTACTTATTAGATTTACATCAATTATTACTTTAAGTTGATTTTCATAACAGGCTGGTATATATTTAATTTCTATTAAAAAGTAATGAGGCAAATTATGCAAGATAATAATGGATTTTTAAAATATGTTCCGATTTTTTCCGAATTAGATGATGAATCCTTGGAGAAAATTTCCAAGCTAGGGGTTCGTAAAACATTTAATAAAGACCAGGTAGTATTGTTCGAACATGAAACTGGTTCGGCTTTATTCGTAATAGTCGGCGGAAAAGTAAAAGTTTCACGCGTAAGCGAGGATGGTAAAGAAGTAATCTTAACCATCTTAAATGAATCTGACTTCTTCGGCGAAATGGCTATACTCGACGGTTTTTCCAGGTCGGCGAACGTTACTGCAATGGAAGATTCGGAATTGTTTATAATTCAAAGAAGTGATTTTTTACAGTTGCTGCACGATTATCCTGAAATATCGATTGCTTTAATTCAGGAATTAATTCAACGGCTTCGTGCAGCAGATATGAAAATTAAATCGCTTTCACTCAAAGATGCTGAAGGCAAAGTTGCAACTGTTATCCTTCAGCTTGCCGATGATGTGGGAAAAATAAAACAGGGTACAGTTGAAATTGAGAAATTACCTTACCAGCATGACCTGGCCAATATGGCAGGAACATCAAGGGAAACTATCTCAAGAACTCTGCACACTTTTGCAAAAAAAGGGCTGGTTGAGCTTGAAGGCTCCAAGCTCCGAATCATTGATTACGAAAAATTCAAAGAAATGTTCAATTGAATGTTGTTTTCCAATGCAAGGTAAAGTAGATCTTCATACGCATTCGAATTATTCCGACGGTTTTTTTACTCCGAAGGAATTGCTCGATAAAGCTAAAAAATCCGGAATTGAAATTATCAGTATTACCGACCATGACAGCTTAAATGGTATTAAAGAAGCCAGGGAATACGGTAAAAAAATTGGGATAGAAGTAATTCCCGGTGTTGAGATCAGTTCCGATATTAAAGATAAAGAAGTTCATATACTTGCCTATTTTATTGAACCGGATAATGAAGAGATTGAACATTATCTCGATTTCTTTAGGAAAGAGAGAGTTAAAAGAGCAGTGAGAATAGTAGAAAAACTTAATTCTCTCGGGCTTTCGATTACTGTTGACGACGTTATGGAACAAGCTAAAAATTCTGCCGTCGGAAGGCCGCATATTGCGCAGGCAATGCTTGAAAAAAAACTGATATCAAATTACTTCGAAGCTTTCTACAAATTTATCGGCAATGGCGGGCCGGCATATGAAAAAAAAGTTCACATATCTCCTCAAAGTGCATTCAAAATAATTACCGACGCAGGAGGCCTTTCATTCATAGCTCATCCCGGTAATATGCAGGAAAATATTCTCAAAGAATTAATCGAAAATGGTGTGGACGGAATTGAAGTCATTCATCCGTCCCACCCTGCCGAATTGGTAAAATTCTATCGGGGAATTGTAAATGAATATTTTCTTCTTGAATCGGGCGGTTCCGATTTTCATGGCGGTAAGCGGGATGATGAAGGTAATTTTGGGAAATATTTCGTAAACAGCAGAATCCTCGATCATATGAGGAAAAGATTGCTTAAAAATACTGCCTGATAAACAACAATTCTGGGAAAATAAAATGAATAAAATAGAGGGAAAATTAGCTGCCGCAAATTATAAATTTGCCTTAATTCTAAGCCGGTTTAACGAATCCATTGGAGAAAAACTTTTAGAAGGTGCTCTCGACTGCCTCAACAGGCATGGCTGCAATACAAATAATATCGATTTGTACAGAGTTCCGGGTGCTTTTGAAATTCCGCTTATTGCAGATAAACTTGCAGCAAAACAAAAATATGATGCTGTTATTTGTTTGGGGGCAGTTATTAAGGGTGCAACTCCTCATTTTGAATATGTAGCAGGAAATGCAGTCAGCGGTATTTCCCAAGTTTCATTAAAATACGGAATTCCGGTACTTTTAGGAATATTAACTACAGACACAATCGAACAGGCAATTGAGCGATCCGGAACCAAAGCCGGGAATAAAGGCTGGGATGCTGCGTTAAATGCAATCGAAATGGCAGATTTAATCAATCAAATATCAAGAAGGTAAAATTACTGTGCCTGATTTTTACGGGCAAAAATTCCTGCCGTTTTATTTAGTACTTTTTGATTATAAAAAAAATATTAAATTTGTTTTAAAACAAATTCAATTTAACTGAAGGTCGGAGGCAGATATAACTCATCTTTACAAAAATCAACAATAAAATAAATTAAAGATGAAAAATATTTTCTTACTTTTAATAATCTGCCTTTTAACAATTCCTCTTTACCCTCAACAAGTTTCCAACTGGCAGAATTATTCGGATATGAAAAACATCTCCGCAATTTATCCGGCATCCGATGGAATATGGGCAGCCACCGGCGGCGGAGCATTTTTTTATAACCTGCAAAACAATTCATTTTTAAAATTGCATAAAACAGAAGGTTTGATAGGCTCTCCACTAACGGCTGTTACTATTGACCAAAGCGGTAAAGTTTGGTTTGGAACCGCCGATGGGAATATCGATGTATATAATCCCGCCGATAAGTCTATTCATATAATTCAGGATATTTATAATTCTAATTATCCTTCCAAGCAGATAAATTATTTAAAAGCTTACGGCGATACTATTTATGCTGCAACCGATTTTGGAGTTTCTTTAATAAATGCAAATAATTTTTTATTCTTTGATACCATAGTTAAATTCGGAAGTTTCACTACAGGCACACCCGTTAATAGTATTGTAAAAATTAAAAATCGCATTTATGCTTGTTTCCAGTCAGGTATGGCAGTTCAAAAAAAAGGCGTACAAAATCTTCTCGCACCTGAATCATGGAATGTATATACCATTTTGGATGGACTCCCTTCTAAAAATTGTATAAAAGCTATCGGCTTCCAGGATTCGGTAATCGTGGCAACAGATACAGGCCTGGCTGTTTATAAAGACACCTCCTGGGCGCCGTTTTTACCTCAGCTAAACGGTTTTTCGTTTTCCGATATTATTTCATCCGGTGATTCACTTTTCATAGCAGCCAGCGGTTATTTGTATTTATATAACTCGCAAACTCTGACTAAATTAAATTCTTCAAAAATAGAGATGAAAAATCTTGCCGTATCAAGTTTCGGAATATTCGCTGGAAGCAGCAGTGGCTTAGTAAATTTAACGCATATTTCTTCGATAAATTATTTATATCCCAACGGACCTGCCGCAAATTTATTCACTAACATGTTTGCAGCGCCGGATGGAACACTCTGGTCTGCAAGCGGAAGCAGTTCTGCTGCAGTCGGTTGCTACAATTTAAATGGAAGCACATGGACTAATTATAATATTTCCTCCAATCCACGGCTTGTCTCAAATACTTGTTATTCTGTTTATGCTGACCAGCAAAATACTGTTTATTTAGGTTATTGGGGACAGGGGTTTTCAATTTTTAAGAATAACAAGTTTACAAATTTCGATACATCCAATACCGGTATGATTGGTACATCTGATCATCCCGGATACTTAGTAATTACTGCTTTTGCAAACGATTCAAAAGGAAATTTGTGGATTTTGAATGACTGGGCTGCTAACCGTAAAAATTTAACCATGATGTCTCCGGATGGACATTTTTATAATTTCGGCAATTCTTACGAAGCAAACCTAGATCTAAAAAATCATTTCAATCTAGTTATAGATCAATATGATACTAAGTGGTATGCATGCACCGATATTTCAAAACCCGGTTTATTTTATTTTAATGAAAACGGTACTTATAATAGTACAAATGATGATATTTCCGGTTTCCTGAATGCAAACAACGGATTGAATTCAAGCGCTGTAAGTGCTGTAGTAGTTGATAATATTGGAGATGTTTGGGTCGGAACCAATGCCGGCATAAATATTATTACAAACGTCGGTTCCATTTTTAATTCAGGTTCACATAATTTATCTATTACACCGGTATATGCAGTAAACCAGTACAGTATAACTGCAATTGCAGTTGATCCGCTGAATAGGAAATGGGTCGGAACTAACCAAGGCTTATTATTGCTTAACTCAGACGGGACACAGCTTCTATCAACATATAACACTTTAAACAGCCCTCTTCAATCAGATGCTATCATAAGCATTACTGTTGATAAGAAAAACGGAAGGGTATTCGTAGGAACAGCAAACGGATTAACTTCTTTCGATACCCCGGCATTAAATCCCGCAGAAAGTTTTACGAAATTATTTATATATCCGAACCCGTTTGTTTTAAACGGCTCAAATAATCAATTAACTATTGACGGATTGATTAGAGATTCTTACATTAAAATTTTAACTATTACCGGTAAGCTTGTAAATGAATTCGCTTCTCCGGGCGGACGAGTTGCTTTCTGGAACGGTACGGATAGTTTCGGTAATTTGGTCAGCAGCGGCATTTATATTATCGCGGCTTTCGACCAGAATGCAAATAATGTTACAACAAGCAAAGTTGCCGTGCTGCGTAAATGATCGCTACATACGAATTTAGATTTCTTTTATGATCGACCTTTCCAACATTTCTCTGCAATTTAACGGTAAATACCTATTTCGGGATGTAAACCTGAAAATAAATTCAGGCGATAAAATTTGCCTGGTCGGAGCCAACGGAACAGGAAAATCATCACTTCTTAAAATAGTAAACGAAAATATAATTCCTGAAAACGGAACCGTTAATAAACGGAAAAGAATAAGTATTGGTTATCTTCCTCAGGATAATGTAACTCATAAAGGCAAGACGCTAAAAGAAGAAGCAAAGTCCGCGCTTACCGACATTACTTTTCTTCAAGCAAAAGAAAAAGAAATTGTTGAAAGCTTATCAGGGAAAAATCTTTCGGAAGAAATGAATGAAGATCTCGTTCATCAACTCGGTGAGGTGCATCACCGGCTCGAGGAGTTAGACTCATATAGTGCAGATGCAAAGGTTGAAAAAATTCTCATGGGGCTTGGATTTGAGGTTGAAGATTTGAATAGGCTGACAGATGAATTTTCGGGCGGATGGCAAATGAGAATTGCTCTTGCAAAAATTCTTATCTCGCAAAATGATCTTCTTCTACTTGATGAACCGACAAATCACCTTGACCTGGATTCGCTCGAATGGCTTATTTCTTACTTAAAAAGTTTTAAAGGAGCACTGCTTATCGTTTCACATGATAGACATTTTGTAAATTCCATAACGAGCAAAACAATTGAAATTTTTTTATACAAGGTAAATATTTACAACGGGAATTACGATGCCTATTTAACATACAAAGAAGAGAGAGATTCTCAATTAATAAATCAGCACGAAGTGCAGCAGAAGAAAATTAAAGAGACCGAAAGATTTATTGAAAGGTTCAGGTATAAAGCTACTAAAGCCAAACAGGTGCAAAGCAGAATAAAGCAGCTTGAGAAAATGGAAATCGTTGAATTGCCGGATAGTAATTCGGAAATCTCAGTTAAGTTCCCTCCGCCTCCGCAAAGCGGGAAAGTAAATATTGAATTAAAAAATTTATTTAAAAGTTATGGCGATAAAAAATTATTTGAAGGGATTAATTTTACAATTAACCGTGGAGAAAAAATCGCTTTTGTCGGGCCTAATGGAGCCGGGAAAACTACCCTGGCAAAAATTATTGCGGATGTAATTGATTTTAATAGCGGAGATAGAATAACCGGGCACAATACTATTATTTCTTACTATGCACAGGATGTTGCGGATAATTTAAACCCCAGTATCGATTTAATAGAAACTTTGGAAGAAGTTGCGGAAAATAAAACTCCTGAACAGTTGAGAACTCTTCTGGGCTGTTTTCTTTTTTCCGGCGACGATGTATTCAAAAAAGTTGCTGTTTTATCCGGAGGAGAGAAAAGCAGGATCGCATTAGCAAAAATCTTATTGACCAAATCCAATTTAATTATTCTCGACGAACCTACAAATCATCTTGATATCAGTTCGAAAGAAGTTTTACAGAAAGCATTAATTGATTTTAGCGGCACATTAATTTTAGTTTCTCATGACGTTGATTTTTTACAGCCTGTAGTAAACAAAGTTGTTGAAATTAGAAAAGGAATTATAAAAGAATTTGCCGGCGGAATAGAATACTACTTTTCGAAGCGCGAAGAATTCATCGAAAATGAGTCAAAAAAATCTAAAGATGAAAAAAAATTTTCCGGGGAAATTTCACGGAAAGATCAAAAAAGAATCGAAGCGGAACAAAGGCAAAAAAAATTCGAAGTTACAAAAGATATCATAAATAGAATAAGCCGTTTCGAAAAATTAATTTCGCAGCATGAAAAACGTGAAAAGGAATTGGAAATATTATTGACGAAACCCGAAGTTTACTCCAACGGTAAAAAAATGAAAGAGGCAACATCGGAGTTTAATAAAATAAAAGCAGAGCTAGAGCAATATCTTTCTGAATGGGAAAACTTATCGCATGAGTTGAATGAAATTGAAAAACAATTTAATTAAATCTTCAAACCTTAATATTTAAAAATTCTTCCGCTAGAACGATGCCGCCGAATAGTGCCGCATCATCGCCTAATTTTGATGGCACTAATTTTACAGCCTGGGAGGTTCCGTGAAGCAAATGAATATCCATTTCCTCTTTAATATGCGGAATCATAAATTTATGAAGCGCTTCTATTAGTCCGCCTCCTAAAACTATTAAATCGAAATTCATAAAATTGGTTATGCTTGCAAGGACACGCCCGATAGTTTTACATTCTTCGGTTAAAATTTTTATCACTACTTTATCGTTTTTTTGAACAGCATCTGCAAGAGCACTGCTCTTTATTCTCTTTTTAGATTTAATTAAAGCCGATAAAACACTTTTCCTTTTATTTTTAGTAATGTCCTTTATAATTTTGTTGACGATTGCGGTTCTACTCGCCACAGCTTCGAAGCAGCCTTTATTACCGCATCCGCAAAGAGGGCCGTTTTCTCTTACAACTATATGCCCGATTTCTCCGGCTACAAAAGTTGAACCCCTAAAAATTTTCCCGTTAATTATTATTCCAGCGCCAATGCCAGTGCCGATAAAAACAGCCAGCATATTTTTAGAATTTTTTCCTATCCCGAATTTTTGTATCCCGAGCGCTCCAAGATTTACATCATTTTCAATGAGTATTGGATAAGGGACATATTTTTCCAAAGCATGTTTAATATTAAAATTTTTTATTCCTAAATTCGGAGCAAGATATATTTTTCCCATGAACGGATTTAATGAAGCAGGTATGCCTAAACAAACACCGGCAATCTGCGATTTATTCAATTTAGCTTTTTTAATTACAGATTCAATGATTTGAACCAAACTTTTTATATAATCGTTTTTGCCGGATTCAAGGTCAGTGGGCTTTTTCACTCTTGCAATAATTCCGTCTTTTGAATTCAAAGCGGCTGCAAGAATTTTTGTCCCACCCATATCCACACTTATAATATATTTTTTGTTCAGAATTACCTCCGTTCAATATTTCAAACCCAAATAGACAACAAACAATAGGAATGCTATCAAGTTTAAAATAGAAAAAATAATTGTAATTAATATTGTGCTTTGATAACTTTGAACGATGAATGATTTAAAACCATTAAAAAGATTCGGACAAAATTACCTTAAAGACCGGAATATTCTTAACAAAATTATCAATGAAATCAATCCGCAAAAAGATGATTCAATCATTGAAATCGGACCCGGCACAGGCGTCCTGACCTCAAAATTAGTCGAAAAAACAGATAATTTATTAGCCGTTGAAATTGATAAAAGAGTTAGTGATTATTTGAGGGAAAAATTCCCTTCAATTAAATTGATAACAAATGATTTTATGAATATTAGCCTCCCGGATATTTATTCGTCATATAATAAAAGGCTGAGAATAGCTGGCAATATTCCTTACAATTTAACTTCTCCGATTCTATTTAAGCTGATGGACAATTATAAAATTATCAGCGATGCGGTTTTCATGGTTCAATATGAGGTTGCGAAAAGAATTACGGCAAAAAGCGGCACAAAAGATTACGGGATTCTTTCGGTTCTTCTCTCATATTTTTCGGATGTAAAATTATGCTTTAAAGTTTCACCAAATGTTTTTTATCCAAAGCCAAAAGTTTTTTCTGCCGTAATTCACGTCTTATTCAAACAAGAAATTAATGAAGAAATAATCAACGTATTTATTAATGTTGTTAAATCTTCTTTCGGAAATCGAAGAAAAACCTTAAAAAATTCCCTAAGTAATAGTATATTTGGGAACATTGATTTTAAAAACTCCGAAGTAGACTTATCCCTACGGCCGGAACAGCTTGAACTTCATGATTTTATTAAGCTTGCAGAATTTGCCCGCAAAAATATGGAACATGCAGAAAGCCAAACATAATCGGAAGAGCACAACACAAAGTACCGATGAAAACAATTAAATCGTTTCTTAAAGAACTTAAAGCTTTCGATCTGGTAGTGGTGGTATTTTATACCTTCCTGATCGTCATTAACCTAATTTTTCGTGACCGTATCCCAAACTGGTTGTTCTTTGTTTGTGCAAATATTCTTGTAATATTGTTTGCTTTCCTTATTGCATACATGGAATCAAAAAGCGATAAACGTATTTTCAATGTGCTTCATTACTGGTATATAGCGCCGCTTGTTTTATTTACTTTCAAAGAGCTCTATTTTTTAATTCACCCCATTCGTCCACAGGATTATGATTATTTGTTTATTGCAATTGACAGATGGATATTTGGAACTGATCCGACACATTTCCTTTACAAAATTTCTTTCCCTCTTTTAACAGAAATATTACAGATTGTTTATGGTACATTTTACTTCCTTCCAATCATATTAGGACTGGCGCTTTATAAAAAAAAGCGTTACCTCGAAATGGACTACGCAGTATTTATGATTATCTATGGTTTCTATCTTTCGTACTTAGGATACTTTGCACTGCCGGGAATCGGGCCGCGTTTTACACTGCATAATTTCAGTACAATCAATATTCAACTGCCCGGATTATTTTTAACGAACTTCCTGAGAAATTGCGTGAATGCCGGAGAATCAATTCCGCAAGGCACTTTGCATCCGGCAGCAATAGTTCAGAGAGATGTTTTCCCAAGCGGCCACACGATGCTTACACTTATGGTAATGTATCTTTCAATCAGGCTCAAAAGCAGATCGAGGTATTTTTTCATCCCGGTTGGCTCATTACTGATTTTTGCTACTGTCTATCTCTGGTATCATTATGTAATCGATCTGTTCGGCGGACTCGTATTTATGATGTTTGCTCTCTGGTCAGGCAGATATATTTTTAACTGGTGGCAAAGAAAAACAAACCTGCCGGAATTTGATTACAGCAAAATAACATACCGGCATGAGTGAGAAAAAAGAAAAAGTTAAGAATATATTCGATTCGATTTCCGGGAAATATGATTTTCTCAATCATCTTTTAAGTTTTGGTGTTGATAAATACTGGAGGAGAAAAGCGTTGAAACTAACCGGGATGAACAACGAATCCATTCTGCTTGATGTTGCCTGCGGTACGGGCGATTTTGCAATCGACGCTTTTAATATTGGAGTTCGAAAAATATACGCTGCAGATTTTTCTTTCAACATGCTGAAATTATTTCATCAAAAAAGTGAATGGATTAAAGGTAAAAATTTTCAGGCAGTTGCAGAAAATTTTCCAGTAAAAGATGCTTCGGTTACAAATATAACGGTAGCTTTCGGCGTAAGGAACTTTTACGATGTCAAAGAGGGATTTAGATCTTTCCACCGAATATTAAAAGCAAAGGGTAAAGCAACTATTTTAGAATTCAGGATGCCCACAAATTTTATTTTCAAAAGAATATATAAATTTTATTTTAAAAAAATTCTCCCGTTTATCGGAGGAATAATTTCGGGAAATAGAGAAGCATATAAATATCTTCCAAATTCCGTCGAAGAATTCGACGAAAAAATTAACCTCCCACAATTGTTAAAAGAAACAGGATTCAGCAAAGTTTTAGCAAAGACCTTAACTTTCGGTATAGTTCAGGTTGTTATCGCTGAGAAATAAAAATTATTCTACTTCAAATTGTACTGAGTTAGGCTCATAGTTACTGTTGAAGATGTATCCGCAAAGTTTATTCCTCCGCCTGTGAAGGCATCAACTATAGCTCCGTTTCCCTGCCATTTAACGAAACCGATATTATTAACAAGCCAGGCATAAGTCGAATAAGTAACAGTTGGTACACCAAGTCCTAAAGTTAAACTTATATCGTATTTAATTTTGGAAGCCTCCTCGGTAACAGTCCCAGAATTTAAATTTAATGTAACTGAGTCAGTCCCGAGATAGGTTGCATTCACATCAACAAGCGTAACGATATTAGATAATGTCATCTTAAAAACAGGCCAGGTAGACCCTGATTGGAAAGGTAGCAATAAAAGTCTCATTTCTGCATCTAATGTAATATATTGTTTTAGAGAATCGGGAATTACACCTGCTAATCCGGTTGTATCTAAAAAGTAAAAGACCCCGGTATCGGTTTTTCTGAAATATGAAACTCCGACATTTGTTTGACTTAATATGAAAAGTGAGTCAACCTGCTTTTGATAAGTAGTGCCGTTTATAGTTCCGTTACCGTCATAAGTGGTTGAACGCGTTCCGGTTTGCATCGTCCCTGTTGAATCTGTTCTATCAACGCTATATTTATAATATGATTGATCGCCATTGGGAAAGTAACCGCCGGTATTAGCTGGAGGATTGGATGATTCCGGATTTGATTTGCTGCATGAATAAAACATCAATGCACTTATTAATAAGACAGGCATAAAAACTATTATCCTTTTCATTAAAGCTCCTTCAATTATATAAAATTTTTTTTAATTCGTTAAATGCTTTGTATCTATGACTAATTTTATTTTTTTCTTCCGGGTCCAGCTCCGCATTGGTTTTATTGCAGCCATCGGCAATAAAAAGCGGATCATACCCGAACCCGTTTTTCCCCTGCTGTTTTTCAATAACTTTTCCTTTCATTTCCCCGAATGCAGTTTTATATTCCTTCCCGTCATAATAAACAGCAGCACAAGTATACTTAGCAAAATGAGGCTGCGGAAAATTTTTTATTTCCTCAATCAACTTTAGGTTATTTGCTAAATCCGATGCATTTATTCCGGCATATCTTGCCGAATAAATTCCCGGCCTGCCGTTTAATTGTTCGACGGAAAGACCTGAATCTTCTCCAATTACAGGCATATAATATTTATTATATATGATGTTCGCTTTTATTTTTGCATTTTCCTCGAAAGAACTTCCGTCCTCAATTATTTCGGGAACATCTTTTAAATCATGCAATGAAAGCAATTCAATATTATCATCATTTAATATTTTTATCACTTCCTTAATTTTGCCCTGATTTTTTGTTGCTAAAATAATTTTCAATTTTAATTAAGCCTTTATTTAATTTTTCGATTAGAACTTCAAAACTACTTCAATCTAAATATTTATTCTTTATCAGAGAAAATTTCTTCCATTACTTCGAAAGCATATCTTAAATGCGGTATTACAATTGAGCCGCCAATGATAAGTGCAATATTAAATGCTTCGAGCAATTCTTCATGTGACGCTCCTTCTTGTATTGCTCTATCTATATGATAAAAGATACAATCGTTGCACCTCAATACCATAGAACCGACCAACCCCATTAATTCTTTCATCTTTGCAGGCAATGCTCCATCAACATATGCTTTATTATCAAGTGCAAAAAATTTATTAAAATCTCTGAATCCGGAATTCAATATTTTTTCATTCATATCTAACCTGTATTTCCGGGTTTCAGCGGTCGTTTTTTTCATTTTAGTTCCTTCAAAAATTTTTTAATTAAAATTGTTGTCTTCTTTGCGATAGGAAATTTCCAATTTTTTTTCACCGGGCTCATCTTCTTCTTTTTCCCAATCATATTTAACCGGCGGATCATATTTTCTAAAAATAAAAGCACACAAGATTCCGGTAACTCCGCCGAAAAAATGCGACTCCCATGAAATTCCTTTAAATCCCGGCAACACACCCCAAACCAATCCGCCATAAACAAAAGTAACAAGTAGCGCTAAACCGATTGAACGGTTATCCCGTTTGAAAATTCCGCTGAAAAACAAGTAGCCCAAAAACCCATAAATTATTCCGCTTGCACCTATATGATATAATTGGCGTGCAAACAACCAAACTAAAACTCCCGTCATGACATAAATTATTGCACTGACTTTGAGGGCTGAAGACGGATAAAAATAAAAAATCGCAACAGCTAAAATTATAAAGGGAATCGAATTCGAAAATATATGTTCGAAATTTGCATGGATAAGCGGAGCTGTAATTATTCCTATAAGTCCGTTAAGCGTTCGTGGTAAAATGCCAAAATATGCAAGGTCTAAATTAAAAATGACCTGAAAGGCGAAAATTGTCCAGATAAGAACAAGAAAGCCGACCGGATAAATCAGACTTCTTAAAAATTTTTTTCTATCTTCGGTCAAATGCGCTTTATAGAATAAATAAAATTAAGAGTAATATTAAATTAATTCATACTCAATTCAAACTTGGTGAGGATAGTGAAGTGATATAGAAAAACTGCATAGATTAAGGACAAAAAAAGTCGACAATTTATTGTAAAGAATCTTATCAATATTAACTCAGAACTCATACCTGGATATTGCGAATTCTGTTATCTTTTTGCTTAAAATTGCATACAACACAAGGATTACAGAAATTCTTACTTCTTTGATTTTTTCACCTAAATATTGAATCTTAAGGCTGAGGTGGAATAATTTTATGAGAAAAAACAGGGAAGCGGTTTTTTTCCCGCTACTTATCAATATAAGCAAATTTCCTTGTCTTGTAGTAGGAGGCGGAGAGGTAGCTCTCAGGAAAGTATTGACTCTTCAGGAATTCAATGCCGAGATAACTATTGTTTCACCCAAATTTTGCAAACCTCTTATTGAATTAGCCAAAAACCACAAAATCAACATTATTCAAAAATCCTATTCGAAAGAACATTTAAAAAACTTTAAAATTGTTTTTTGTGCAACTGATAATGAAAAAATAAATCAGGCTGTATATCAAGATTGCACCGAATTGGGTATTTTAATAAATTCTGCCGATAACCCGGCACTGTGCGATTTTATTTTACCGGCAAATATTAAACGGGGAGATTTAACAATTTCAGTGTCTTCTCAGGGTAAAGCTCCATTCTATACCAAGGAAATTAAGAAAAAATTGAATGATTTTATTTCACCGGTTTATTCGGATATCATGAATCTTGCCGGTGAATTCAGGGAACAGTTATTAAAAAACGAAAAAACAAAATCGGCAAGGATTAAAACTAAGATGTTTAAAGCTTTTACTTCGAAGGATTGGGAAAAAATTCTAACAGATAACAGCAAGAAAAATTCACAGTTTTATATTCAAAAATTTTTTAAAGAATTAAAATTATTTTAACAACTATTCAAAGGTGCAGCAGTGGGTGATCCGAAAATACTAAAGAAAAAAATAACCATCACCTTCATTGTATTAATTGTACTTATTCTCGGCAGTAGTGTGCTGGGCTGGATATTTACACAGCAAATTGAAAAAAGCAATAAAATAATAGACGTTGTTCATCAACTCAAAGAATCTGAACTTCAACTTAGAAGAGAAGAAAAAAATCTTCTGATAAGAGGCTACTCTCAGCAAAGGTATCTCAGGTGGCAAAAAGCAAAAGAGGATTTTTATCAGGATTTCGGGCAACTTATCGGAATGAAAGCTTTAAATGATTCCGAAATTACAAAAATTAAAGCTGATTACACTCAAATGTCCGATGTGTACAGCAAATTTTTTGAAGATATAAGAGCCAAATCATTAACTCAAGCGGAGATTGCCAATTACGATACCCAGTTCAAAAATATCGGCAGAGCAACTCTTGAGATGATAAACAAAATTATGGTTCAAGAACAGAAAATGTCCTCAAGTACGGATTTACGTGCAGATATCCTGATAATAATCTTTTTACTCATTTTTATAGCAACAGCAGGATTTTTAATAGTTAATGTCATCAAGAATTTATAACAATAAAAAATATTTTGTAACGGAGACTAAAATTGGAATACGGTAAAGTTTATATCGCTGGGGCCGGGCCGGGTGACCCGGAGCTTATTACACTTAAAGCATTAAATAGGCTGAAGCAAGCAGATGTTGTCGTGTATGACAGATTAATAAACGACGACTTGCTTTCATACTGCAAAGATGCATGTGAAAAAATTTTTGTAGGAAAGGAATCCGGTTATCATCATATAGAGCAAAATAAAATAATTGAAATCCTAATAGAAAAAGCAGTGCACGGGTATGACGTATTGAGATTAAAAGGCGGCAATCCGTTTGTCTTCGGAAGAGGCTCCGAAGAAGCTGCTGCCCTTAAGAAAGCCGGAATAGAATTCGAGATAATACCGGGAATAACTTCAGGACTCTCAGCACCGATTTACAGCGGCATTCCGGTAACGCATAGAGGCTTAATAACACAATGCATTTTAATTACTGCACATGAATGCCCCGGAAAACCTGAAACCCAGGTCGAGTGGGAAAAATTGGCAACATTGAAAAATGCTAATCTTATAATTTATATGGGCGCTTCAAGAATTGAGAAAATATGCAGCGAATTGAAAAAACACGGGATGAACCCGGCAATGCCTGTTGCTGTTATTGAAAACGGGACTCTTCCCGAACAAAGAACTATTACTGGGAGACTCGATGATATCGCAAAAGAATTTAATAAAGCGAATTTTCATCCGCCTGTTATTATTATGATAAGCCCTACTGTTTCGATGAGAGATGAAATTTCCTGGTTTGAAAAAAACAAAAGCTTAATACTGGAAATGATATAAAATCAGATGTAGAGATTTTATCAGTAAATTAATTTACAACTAACTCTTGTTCAAAAAAATATAAATAGACTAAATGATAAAACGGTTAATTGAATATGCTATTTTATCTTCGGTTCATTTAACTCGGATATATAATGAGATTTTTTGATATCAATCTACCTATTGTTGGAATTCATTTTAATGTTTTACTTTTAATTTTAATCGGGTTTTGTGTCGGAGTAATCGCCGGATTTTTTGGTGAAGGCGGCGGCTGGTTTGTAACGCCCGCTTTAAATATTTTCGGTTTTCATATGGCTTTTGCTATCGGTACATGCCTTTCAAATATTTTCGGACAATCCTTAGGCGGAGCAATCAAGCACAACAAAATGGGAAATATCGATTGGAAGCTTGGTTTAATTACAATTGTAGTTTCGATAACCGGCTTTGAAATAGGATCGCAGGTGGTTCTCAGTTTGGAGAGGATTGGAAACGCAGGAGAAATTATTAGATGGTGCTATGTAGTATTTTTAACCGGTTTAAGCAGCTTTATGTTTTATGATTATTTCGTACTGCAAAAAAGGCAATTAAATGGAAATTCCGGCAAGGAAATTACTTCAAATAAGGAACCGGAACGCAACCCGTTTGCTGTACGGCTCCACCAGATAAAAATTCCTCCGATGATTTCCTTTCCCGCATCGCAAATTGAATCTGTTTCACTCTGGATAATAATAATAATTTTTTTATCTACTGGTTTTATTTCAGGACTTTTAGGTATTGGAGGCGGGTTTATTATTCTACCTACACTTATTTATTTAATCGGGCTGCCGACAGTTATAGCTGTTGGTACAAGTTTAATAACCGTTTTATTTAGTTCCGCTTTTGGAGCCCTGACATACGCACTTCAGGGACGAGTTGAGATAGTTGCTGCAGTTATTCTACTAATTGGTGCTTCAATAGGCGCTCAGATCGGTGCTTCAGCAGTTAGGTATATTAAAGGTTACGGCATCAGGTTATTATTTGCAATAATGATTGCGTTCGCAGGGTTATCCGTTATAACCGAGCAGTTCTTTAAAATGTCTGGCAAAATGATTTTTCAAACCATTGCCGAAATCATTCTAATGGGAACTGCAATAACGATGACTTCAATAATAATCGGTAAGCTTATACTCGAAGTTCGTAGAGAAAGAAAAACTGTTACTAAGCGAATATAAAATTTAAATATAGAGATACAAACATGCACATTTTTAACATCTATTTACCTGTTGCCGGAATTGAATTCAACGTTTTATTATTAATTTTAATCGGCTTTTGCGTAGGTGTAATTGGAGGTTTCTTTGGGGTTGGTGGCGGCTGGATGATTACACCAGCATTAAATATTTTCGGGTTTCATATGGCCTTTGCTATCGGCACGGGCCTTTCGGATATTTTTGGCCAATCATTGGGAGCAATTAAAAAACATCAGAGTATGGGAAATATTGATTGGAAGCTCGGTTTATTGTCGATCATTACCTCACTGATTGGATTTGAATTAGGTTCGAGAGTAGTGATCGATTTAGAGAAAGCGGGTGATGTGGGCATAATCATCAGGTGGTGTTATGTTATTTTTCTATCCGGCCTCGGTGCTTTTATGTTCTATGATTATTTCGTACTTCATAAAAAATTGCTGCAGCAAATGGAGGAAGAAAATAACAGTAAAGATACTACCGCAAAACAAAAAGCTAACTCTTTGGGTTTTGCTCAAAAACTTCATAGTTTAAATATCCCCCCGATGATCTCCTTTCCAAAATCAAAAATTGATAAAGTATCGTTGTGGGTAATTGTATTAGTTTTTTTAGCTACCGGTTTTCTTTCGGGAATTTTAGGCATTGGCGGAGGATTTATTATTCTTCCAACTTTAGTTTATGTTATAGGACTCCCTACCATTCTTGCTGTCGGTACCTCTCTAATTACCGTCCTGGTAACCGCTGGTTTCGGAAGTCTTACATACGCTTTGGATGGAAGGGTTGAGATATATGCTGCCGTATTTATGCTGTTAGGTGCATCGATCGGAGCCCAGATTGGCGCTACTGCAATCAAATATATTAAAGGATATGGTATAAGGCTTTTATTTGCAATAATGATAGTATTAACTGGACTTTCGGTTATAATGGAACAATTTTATAAAATGACAAAGAAAACTCTCTTTCAAGATTCTTCAGGAATTATACTGGTTGGGACAGCTTTAGCTATGACTATTATAATTATTACAAGACTTGTAAAGCAATTTAGAAAAGAGAATGGAAGATAAGTTGAAGTGTACCTAAATAAAATAATAAAAAATCAAAAGTATGGATATATTTAATATCTATTTACCTGTAGCCGGAATTCACTTTAATATCCTGTTATTATTATTAATTGGATTTTGTGTCGGTGTTTTAGGAGGATTTTTCGGAGTAGGCGGCGGCTGGATGATTACTCCCGCCCTTAATATATTCGGCTTTCATATGGCTTTTGCTATCGGTACACCGCTCGCAAGTATTTTCGGGCAATGCATCGGTGCTGTTAGAAAACATAACCGGATGGGTAATATAGATTGGAAATTAGGTTTTATTTCAATTGGAACTTCAGTTATTGGTCTTGAAATCGGTTCACGATCTATACTTGCTTTAGAGAAAGCTGGGGATGTAGGCACAATTGTGCGGTGGTGTTATTTCTTTCTTCTTTCATGCCTTGGCATATATATGCTGTATGATTATTTTGTTGTTCACCCAAAGCAGCTTAAGCTAATGGAAGAGGGAAAATTAACAAACGGGAATATATCCACCAGGAGTAAAATTTCGGAAAGGCTTCATCATATAAAAATACCCCCTATGATTTCCCTCCCTGCTTCGGATATTGAAGCAGTTTCTCTCTGGGTGATACTATTTATATTTTTAATCACCGGTTTTCTCTCAGGGTTCATGGGTGTAGGAGGAGGATTTATTATAATTCCTGTTTTAGTTTATTTAATCGGGCTTCCGACAACAATTGCAGTCGGAACAAGTTTAGTTACAGTACTTTTTGCTGCCGGTTATGGAGCTTTTACATATGCATTAAAAGGGCGTGTCGAACTTCTTGCAGCTTTGATCATGCTCATAGGTTCTTCGACCGGAGCGCAAATAGGTGCTACTGCTGTTAAATATATAAAAGGTTACGGAATTAGATTACTGTTTGCAATTATGATCGTATTGGCCAGCTTTTCGGTTGCAACCGAACAAATATATAAAATGACTTTGACTCCACTTTTTCAATCTTTTGCCGGTATAGTCCTGATGGGAAGCGCGCTTTCCATTACCATTATTATCATCGGAAAACTTGTTATTGAATCTAAAAAAGAAAATAAAATAGAAATACAACCAATTCAGAAGGGATAAATCCAGGGGAAAAATATGGATATTTTCAACATTTATTTACCTGTTGCTGGAATAGAGTTTAACGTCTTGTTGCTGCTTACAATAGGATTTTGTGTCGGAGTCCTCGGCGGATTTTTCGGTGTCGGCGGCGGATGGATTGTTACTCCGGCTTTAAACATTTTCGGATTCCACATGGCTTTTGCTATAGGCACAGATCTGTCGAATATTTTCGGCCAATCAATAGGTGCAGTTAAAAAACACCAGAAGATGGGAAACATTGACTGGAAACTCGGACTCATTTCAATTATTACTTCTGTTATAGGATTGGAGATAGGTTCCGAGGTTATTATTGCCCTGGAAAAAGCAGGCGATGTCGGCGTAATTGTAAGATGGTGCTACATGTTTCTGCTTTTTTCACTTGGCTGTTATATGCTGTATGATTATTTCGTGGTTCATCCTAAGCAATTAGAAAGAATAAAACAAGAAATAGAAAACCCAACCGGGAATAAAGTTACACATGAAAGAAGCAAGCTTTCGGAAAAATTGCATAAAATAAACATGCCTCCAATGATATCGTTCCCTGCCTCCGAGATCGACAGCGTTTCAATTTGGATTATATTTTTAATCTTTTTGTTCACGGGTTTTCTTTCAGGATTTTTAGGAGTTGGCGGCGGTTTCATTATTATGCCTGCACTCGTTTATTTAATTGGTCTTCCTACCACGGTTGCAGTTGGTACAAGTTTAATTACGGTACTTTTCAGCGGTGCTTACGGATGTTTTACTTATGCAATAAAAGGACGGGTAGAATTAATTGCCGCTTTCATCATGTTGATTGGAGCTTCAATCGGTGCACAAATAGGTTCTACAGCAGTTAAATATGTTAAAGGCTACGGTATAAGACTTTTGTTCGCAATCATGATTGTTCTTGCAGCTTTATCTGTAGCAACAGAACAATTTTATAAATTAACTATGCATCCACTATTTCAATCTCTCGCCGGTATAGTTTTAATCGGTACAGCTTTGGTATTATGTGCCGCAATTATCGGAAAGCTTATAATAGAATCTAAAAAAGAAGAATAAAATCGTTTAATCATTAACTAATAAAGCGAAATAAAATATGGACATCTTTAATATTTATTTGCCCGTTGCAGGAATTGAATTCAATGCATTACTGTTACTCGTAATAGGTTTTTGTGTAGGTGTCCTTGGTGGTTTTTTCGGTGTGGGCGGCGGTTGGATTGTTACTCCTGCTTTAAACATATTCGGATTCCACATGGCTTTTGCAATAGGAACTGACCTTGCAAACATTTTCGGCCAATCAATAGGGGCAGTTAAAAAACATCAAAAAATGGGAAACATCGACTGGAAATTGGGCTACATTTCAATTTTGATTTCAATTATCGGGCTGGAAGCAGGATCGCAGGTAGTACTCATTCTAGAAAAAGCCGGAGACATTGGTTCGATAGTAAGATGGAGCTATCTTTTCCTTATGTTCGGATTAAGTTCAATTATGTTCTATGATTATTTTAAAGTAAATATTAAGAACGGCAAAAAATCATTAAAAGGAGTTAATAAAAATCTGGGGGCCGGAACTAAAGAAGTGAAAAGCAAAATAGCAGAAAAACTACACAGAGTAAATCTTCCGCCGATGATTTCTTTGCCCGCATCCGGGATTGAATCCGTTTCACTCTGGATAGTCATATTCGTTTTTTTATTTACAGGATTTTTATCAGGCTTTTTAGGCGTTGGCGGCGGATTTATAAGAATGCCGGCAATGGTTTATTTAATCGGGGTCCCTACGGTTATTGCAGTAGGTACTGATCTAATGAGCATTCTTTTCGCCGGCGCATACGGATGCTTTACCTACGCTGTTAAAGGCCGGGTCGAATTCATTGCGGCATTTATAATGTTGATTGGCGCTTCTATTGGCGCACAAATAGGAGCCACAGCAATAAAATATATCAAAGGCTACGGCATCAGGCTGCTCTTTGCCATCATGATTGTTTTAGCCGGCTGTTCGATTGCGCTCGAACAAATTTATAAAGTTACAGAAATTTCCGTTTATCAGTCTTTTGCCGGAATTGTTTTAATGGGAACAGCTGTTCTCATGACATTCATTATTATTTCAAGACTTATTCTTGAATCAAGGAAAGAAGCAAAAGTATCATAAATCCAAAGATCATTTTAAATTAATTATTTAAATGAGAAAAAAATATGGACATATTTAATATTACTCTACCTGTTGCAGGCATTGAATTCAATGTTATATTATTGGTCGTTATTGGATTTTGCGTTGGTGTGTTAGGCGGATTTTTTGGCGTGGGAGGCGCATGGATTGTTACTCCCGCACTAAATATTTTCGGTTTTCATATGTCGTACGCTATAGGAACAGACCTTGCGCATATTTTCGGAAAATCAATTGTCGCTACCAAGAAACATAGTAAAATGGGTAATGTAGACTGGAAATTAGGATCGATTTCAATTGGTGCTTCCATTCTTGGTGTCGAAGCTGGTTCGCAGATAATCATGATACTTGAGAGAGTTGGAAATGTAGGTTCAATAGTTAGGTGGAGTTATATTATATTATTAATAGGTCTGTCTATTTTTATGATGTATGATTACTTTGTAGTCCGTCCTTCAGAAGATGAACCATCGAAAACAGATTCAAAAGAAATATTAAAAAAACCAAAAAAGAAAAAAGTCCGATTATCGCAAAGGCTTCATAAAATAAAAATTCCGCCTATGGTTTCTTTTCCTACTTCAGGAATCGAGTCTGTTTCTCTCTGGATTGTACTTTTTATATTTTTTATTACTGGTTTTCTTTCCGGCTTTATGGGAGTCGGAGGTGGTTTTATTAGAATGCCTGCACTAGTTTATTTAATCGGATGCCCGACAGCAATTGCAGTGGGAACCGATTTGATGAGTGTTTTATTCAGTGGAGCATACGGATGTTTTACTTATGCTTTAAAAGGCAGGGTTGAAATAATTGCAGCTTTTTATATGCTGCTTGGAGCCTCTATTGGCGCTCAATTGGGCGTGACTGCCGTTAAATATATCCGGGGCTACGGCATAAGGCTTCTTTTTGCAATTATGATTGCATTTGCAGGTATCTCCGTTTTAATTGAACAAATTTACAAAATGACAAATATACCTATTTATTCTAGTATTGCAGGAGTACTGGTTATCGGCGCCTCGATCCTGATGACCCTGGTTATATGCATGAAATTATTTAAAGCCGTTAGACGTGAAAAACTATTAGCGAAGTAAATAAATAATTTTTATTTCAATTAAATTTTTAAATATCTTTTATAAATATTAGTTTAACAGTTAAGGAAATAAATTATGTCAAAAAAGAAAATATTTGTTCTGCTGCTCTTCTGTTTTATTCTTGCCTGTGCCTACAGCAATACTTATGCAAGCGAAGGAGCCGGCGGAAAACAAGAAGTAGCAATAAATAAAACTATCGATACAAAAGATCTCTCCGGGGTCAACCTCTGGATTGCCAAATTATATAATGAGGATAGAATCATGTACGCTGTCGTTGTTACTCTCGTAATGGCAACGTTAGGTTCTGTTATGGCTTTTGGAACCGATCTTATATTAAAACGTTTTGGTATGACTGTTTCTAAAATTTCACATAATGAATGACCGGACTATTATCTGCAAAAAGTAAAGTGATAAATACAGAATCTTAGGGCATATACCCGGTTTACATTTGAGAATGTTAAATTGAAATTAATATTAATTGAAAAGCATAGCATAATCAATCTTAATGTTTCACTCGGAGTAAAGGAGAAATGTACTTTTATCCGGTTGTTCGCTTTTATTGCTTCGCGCTTCATCGTTTAATTTAGTTTATTTTAGAGGTGAATTTATAAAATACACCTAGCGCTTAACCATTGGGGAAACAACGCAAGTTTAACGCTTTGCCCTGTACGGATATGTTATGTATGCTATTGACTTTTTTCACTGTGTTATTTGTATTAAAGTTAAGCTATAAAGATAAATATGCAAAACATGAGACTACCTGATAAATTAAAATACATCAGCATTTCAACCCGGATATCAATTTTACTGGGAATTATAATTCTTCTTACAATGGGAGCATTCTCAACATTCAGCTTGATAAAGCAAAAAGAGGATGCAATTAATGCAATCAGCAGTAATTCCGGCCAGTTATGTCAAACAATTGAAAAGATTTTACGGGTAAGTATGCTGAAGAATAGGCGTGAAGATCTTTCTTCAGCTATAAACAACATAATCGGAAATGAAGGCATTAAATCGGTTAGGATTTTAAACCATAAGGGTGTGATTAAATTTTCTTCCGAAAAATCCGAAATAGACAAAAAATTATTGCAAAGCAACGAGCTATGTATTAGCTGCCATGAAGTTCAGGATAATAAATCTCAGGTAAATGTTAAAAACTTCAAGCGTTACCGAATAGACAATAATGATCTCATCTACAATTCTTTACCAATTTATAATGCCCCGAGCTGTTATAACGGAGTTTGTCATTCTACCGGTTCACTACCGGTTTCGCTTGAAAGAAATAAATCCGGTATTGATACAACTTCATTTTCAGTTCATGATTCTTCACAAACAATACTGGGATTTATTGAAATTGAAGTCTCAATTAAAAAAATTATTTCAAGCCTGGATAGGACACGTTCGCAGCTAATATTTCTAACCGTATTATTTGCTTTGATAGCATCTTTAGTTTCATATTTTTCAATCCGTTATTTTGTTGGGAAACCTGTTAAAAATTTGGTAGATGGCACACTTAGAGTTGCACGTGGAGATTTTAAGAATGAAATTCCACCGGGTAAGGGCGAATTGCGGCTGCTTTCCGATTCATTTAACAAAATGCAGAAGCAGCTTGTAACAACACAGACACAATTAATTGAATCGGAAAAACTCGCTTCATTCGGTAAACTTGCCGATGAAATTGCAAACGAGATAAATAACCCTCTTACCGGGATAATTATTTACAGCGAAAGTTTAATTGCCGGCGGTGACCCTAAATCTACTACTGAAGGGTCAAATGCAGCCGATACAAAAAAAAGAGATTATGAAACAATCCGGCATGAGGCTTTAAAAATCCGGGAAAGTGTACGAAATATATTATCTCTTACCAAGCAGGAAAAGCCGGACTTCAGCATGAATGATATAATCCTTATTATCAAACATGCAATCTCTGTAGTAGGAAAATTTTCAAATTTCCGCAATATTCAGATTATTACTAGCATGCCTAAAACACTACCGGCCGTTTCCGCCGACCCGGGTTTGATGGAACAGGTTTTTTTAAATATTCTTTTAATTTCATCCGAATCGATGCCGGCAGGTGGGATACTAAACATTTCAGCTTCAGATATAAGCGATAAAAAAGAAATTGAGATTGTTTTTACAGATACAGGCAAGGGTATTCCTGAAAATATTATCAGGAATATTTTTAATCCCGATAATGAATCCGGCCTGGAAAACTTTGGCAAAACAGGAATAAGCCTTACTGTTTGCAAAGATATAATTGAGATGCATAAAGGCAGAATAAATATAAATTCAACCGAATCCGGCACTTCGGTTAAAATAAATTTACCGGTATAATTCAGAATGCAGCGTAATATAAAAATACTTGCTATCGACGGAGAAGAAATAATTCTTAAATCGATAAAAAAAGCTCTTAAAACAGATGTAATTGCCGAATATAATATTACTACATGCAGCACTGCTCTTGAAGGTTTAAAATTAATACGAAGCGATACTTTTGACCTGGTTTTTATCGATCTTGTTTTGCCGGGTATGAATGGAATTGAAGTTTTGAGGAGAATTAAGAATATTTATCCTGATGTTCCTATTATAGTTATGTCCGGGTTTTCAAATGTAAGAATTGAATCCAAAACCGATGGAGAAGAAACTTTAACGAAAGATTCTTTAAGCAATGCAGCAGGTTTTCTTTTAAAACCTTTTACAACTGAAGAAATAAAATCGCTGGTCTACCGGGTATTATTTACATGAAATACTAACGAATTTTTAAATATTACAAAATTAATTACTTATACCGTATACCCTATTCCGGCAACTTGTTATTAAAAAAATAAACAATACTATGTTTTTAATTAAATAGAGATCGATTGAGATGGCATTTTTTAAAAAAAGCTTGAAGAGTAAAGAACAGGAAACAATTTCATTTAAAGAAAAACTTCATCAATTTCAGAGTCTTTTATCCTCAAATGATGAAGCCTTAAAGCAAATGGGAATTTTGAGTGAACTTCTTATTACCGGGCAGCCTTTTTCAAGAGGAGAAATCGAACCAGTATATGCAAATATTTTGAAAAATACACTAGATGTTGCCAAGCATCTTTCAAATATGTGCGGAGGTAAATACAAAACTCTTATTAATCAGACAAATAAAATTAAAGACAATTGCAAAGATATTCTCGCACCCTCTGCATTTTGCCCAAGCAGGTGGGATTGCAATGAACCTGATTGCAATAATTGCGAAAAACGTGAATCGGAAAAAGAGGAGAACGCTAACCCGCCGTACTCATACAGGGTTGATGAAATAACGATCAATCATACCAGGGAAGTAGGCGGAAAAATGAGTAGGTTGTGTGAGATTCATAATAAGCTGTTAATACCGATCCCCGACGGGTTTTGTATTACTTCGAGGTTTTTTAGGGATTTTTTATTACAAAGAGATTTATATTTACAAATTGATAAAGCGATATCTTCTATTAACTTTAATGATAACGCAAATATTCAGCAGGTAAGTCAGGTAATTCAAGCACTTATTATTGCTTCGCCTATTCCCCAGCTTGTTGAGAAAGTAATTCTTAATAACTATGAATATTTATCGAGCAAGCACGGTGATATTTTAGTCTCCGTAAGATCCAGTGCCGTTGGCGAAGATGATCTTCATTATTCATTTGCAGGATTGCACTATACGGCACTTAACGTCAGTAAGGCTAATTTAATCGATGCATGTTTCGAAGTTTTGATTTCCAAATACCTACCGCAGTCTCTTGTATACCGTTATCTTACCGGACTGCGGGATTTCGATATGCCTATGAGCATAGGCTGCATGCAGATGATAAATTCCAAAATCAGCGGTGTAATATTTACAAAAGATCCTTTAGGTAATAATAAAGGTATTATAATACATGCAGTACGAGGGCTTGGAACTAAAGTAGTAGATGGAAGCGTTTCACCCCAAGAATTTATTGTAGATCCAGACACAGGTAAAATAATTGAGTTTAAACTCGGTAATCAAACTTTTAAAACCGCTTCAAGGAAAACAGATGGTTTGGTTGAAGAGAAGATACCCGATGATCTTGTAAATAAACCGTGTTTAACTGAAGAACAGATCAAAGTAATTACGGAATATGCAGTAAGAATTGAGAATTTTTTCAGCGCCCCTCAGGATATCGAATGGACTATTGATCAAACCGGCAAAGTATATATTTTACAAAGCAGGCCATTAGCTGTTTCGGAGGCAATTACTCTCGATGATAACGGAAAAACGTCTTCAGGAAAAATTGAATTAACAAACCCGGTATTACTAAATGAAGGCGCATGTGCAAGTCCCGGGATTGGTTCGGGTAATGTTTTTATATTGAACCGGTATAAAGACATTGTCAATTTTCCATCGGGCGGAATACTTGTAGTAAAGAAAACATCGCCGGAATTGACACGTGTTCTTCATAAAGCTTCAGGCCTTATTGCAGATATCGGAAATACGACAGGGCATCTTGCTATAATTGCACGTGAGCTTGGTATTCCTGCTATAGTGAATACTAATAATGCTACCGAAAAATTAACAAATGGAATGTTCATTACAATTGATGCTTTTGAAAATAAAGTGTATTCCGGTTCTGTAGATGAATTATTTAAAAAGTACCACTCGGTTTCAATTATAAAAAATATCTTTACAAAAAGCCCGATGCATAGAATCTGGCAAAACATTACAAAACTAATTATCCCGTTAAATTTAACCGATCCTGGCGCATCGGAATTTACTCCTGAAAATTGTAAAACCCTGCACGACATTACGAGATTTGCTCACGAGTATGCTATGCGGGAAATGTTTTCAATGTACGAATCTGCACAACATGAAGATAAACATGCATATCCGCTTAAGTTTTCAGTGCCGCTGGATATACATGTTATAGATCTCGGAAACGGTTTGAAAGATGTTACAGGTAAAAAACGTATTACACCTGAAGATATAATATCCAAACCTTTTCTTTCATTAATTAAAGGAATGACTGCTCCCGGCATAAGATGGGCAGGGCCTTTGCCGATTGATTTAAAAGGTTTTACAAATCTGCTGATGTCAAACGTAGTCGATTCAAGTAGAAGCGACAGGGACCTGGGAAGCAGAAGTTATGCTATAATCTCTGATTGTTATATGAATTTCTTTTCCAGGCTGGGATATCATTTTTCCAGGCTGGATTCTTATGCAAGCGACGAACTAAACAACAATTATATAAATTTTAATTTCCGCGGCGGAGCTGCTGATCCAATCCGCAGAATGAGAAGAGCAAAAATTATTTCAAGAGTGCTCGAGACATTAAACTTTACAGTTTCCCATAAGAATGATCATGTCTTGGCAACAATCAGAAAAATTCCCGAATCGTCTATTTACTCGCTTCTGACTGAAATCGGAAGATTAATGGGCGCTGTTAGAAATGTAGATGTTACTTTAACTAATGATGAAAACATAAATAAGTTCGTTGATGCTTTCCTGAAAGGCGATTCTGCCCCTGCATTAAAATTTACTGAAGAGAATAATGAGTAAGGCCTTTTAGAGTTTAGATTTCAAGTTTTATTCTTTATCCAACAAATTTTCCGAAGAATATTGGTTCAATTCGGAAGGAATATTTGTTGTTGGAAGGACCACCTGAAAAGCAGCCCCTTCACCTAATTTACTTTTAACGGTAATATACCCTCCTATACTTCTTAATATCCCTCTTGAAACGGAAAGTCCTAGCCCGGTTCCCTTTCTTAATGATTTTGTAGTAAAAAAAGGTTCAAATATTCTTGCAAGTATATGTTCCGGAATTCCGGGTCCATTATCTCTTATTTCCGCTGTAATATAATTTTCATCTTTGCCTTTAAAAGTTGATATAGTAATTGTCCCTTTTTCATCCAAAACATCAATTGCGTTAAGAATTAAGTTGACAAATACTTGCTGAACCATCTGGGCATCGGCATGAATTGGTGATAGATTTGCAGAGAAATTTTTAATTAAGATTAATTTCGATAGCCGCAATTGATTGGCTATTAGGCGGATTGAGTCTTCAAGAATTTCATTTAGATCAAGCGGAATTAATTTAACTTCACTTTCTCTCGCAAAATCAAGCAGGTTACGGACAATTTTTTGCGAGCGTTCGGTTTCATTTATCACATCATTAATCATATCGAGTTGTTCTTCATCCGTCAGACTATTAAAATCTTCCTTAAGCAAAGATGCGGTAAGCATTGTATTATTCAACGGATTGTTTAGTTCATGGGCTACACCGGCGACGAGTGTTCCGACTGCCCTGAGCTTATGCGACTCAACTAAAATTTTCTGCCGGTGATTCAATTCCTTTATCATATGATTAAATGCCATCCTAAGCTTTGAGAATTCATCGCTGTATTTTCTCTGCGGAGGAATAGGCGAAAAATCTCCTTCCGCTATTTGTTCGGTATATTTTACAAACCTTGCAAGTGAGCCGAGTAAATGCCTCGCTAAAAAAGATATTATAAATATAATTGTAAGTAAAAGTAGAAAGAGAAAAATAAACGGTATCCTATGAGCCAGCGTCAGCATCCGGCTAACCGATTCACGTTCAATTGTCTCAAAGTTTAATGCTGTTTCAATCATTCTCAATCCATGCTCACGCAGTTCATGTTCAACTATTTTTTTCTCATCATAAATTAAATTTGTACCTAACTTTGTCAGTAATTTTTGATAATCGGATAAAAGACTTTTCATTTTTACAAAATCTGCCGAACTAAGAATTTTAGTAATTGTTTCGGAATTGTTATTCAAGATATTCATTGCATTCCGGACATGCATTTGAGCATCAGCTATGTTGGTACCATACAAAAGAAAATTCTTTTCAAAACGGCGGGCTTCCAGTATTTCCGATTTATAATTATCCGAGGTTTTAAGAAATTGAATCTTAGCCGTTATTTCTTCTATCGTAATAATAGACCAGATTGTAATAGCGGCGCTCAATGCAAAAATCAAAGAGAAGGCAATTATCAATCTTGTTCTGATAGTTATGGAAGGTCTTTTAGATTTATTCTCCTGAAAATCTGGAAATACTTCCTTAGAAAAGTATTCTTTTTTATTATCATCATATGTTTTATTTTCTTCTCCTGTCATATCCTTAAAAATATCTTATTTCAAAATGAAAGGATAATTGTACTCTTTAAGCGGAGGATTCCGCATTTATCTGTTTAGCTGCTTTATTAATAATAGAGCGCAGATCGTCAGGTTTAAACGGCTTTGCGATAAAATCAAATGCACCTTTTGTTAATGCTTCCCTGGCGACTTCTACAGTGGCATAACCAGTAATCATTATCACTTTCGTATCTTTTGAATGTACTTTAACATAATCCAATACCTCTAATCCATCAATTTCATCCATACGAATATCAGTAATTACAATATCAAAATGTTCTTCCGACAAGCGTGTAAGCGCTTTCTTACTATTTACAAACGACTCAACAATATCTCCCCGTTTTTCCAAAGCCGGTTTAAGTCGTTTGCCGACAATTTCTTCATCATCTATAATCATAATTTTAAGTTTTTCCGACATAATTTTCTGCCTTTATAATAACTGAATTATATCAATTCCATAAAAATTAAGTTGTTCTTTCCGAAAATTCTCTAACTGAGCCTTCCGGAATTTCAGCCGTAAGACTTGCTTGAATCTTTTTTCGTTGAAAATAAGCTTTAAAAACATAAACAAGAATTACTAAAACACCCCCTACACCGCTAAAGTATAACATAAATTTGCTCGCCGAATTAAGCAATTCATTGTAATTTGATGGAAAAGTAAGATAGCCAAGTTCCTGGAGATAAACAGGGATTGCTATCATACGGCTGATAACGCATAATAGAATTATTAAAGAAGTAACCAATCTGATAACCACCTCGTTAACTACTTTAGTACCGTAAGCCCCGATAAAAATTCCGAATAAAGATCCTGTAAAAAGAAGCAGCGTCAGTCTTATGTCGACAAGTCCTTCCATAGCATAATTGATAGCGCCAAAAGCCCCCATATACATAGCGAGATATAATTCACTTCCCGCAGCAACCGCCGCCGGAACACCAAACACATAAATCATAACCGGCACTCCGATGAATCCGCCAACACCTATCGTTCCGGCTAAATAACCGGTAGCAAGACCGCCCAATAATATTACCCATATAGACACATATGTATCTGCAACCGGGAAATAAATTACCGGGCGTAGTTTAAACTTATTTAATAGATCAACTATTTTGGTTGAAGGACCTTTGTCTTTGTTTTTACGCGATTTAATAATATCCTTCAGCATCGCGATTGAAACTACAGCGAGAATTACGACAAAGATTACACTAATATAGAGATCGGCTGCCGCGCTTCTTGCAGTACCGTGCTCGCTGGTAGTTTCTTCGAAAAAATATTCAACCACCATAACGGCTAATCTAATTCCTATAGCCGCAGTCACCAGCATAAATACGGCAAGTTTTTTATCGACATTACCGAGGTCAGCATGCCTTTTAGACCCGACCATTGCTTTGCCGAACTTATGAGTTATATTGCTTCCAACTGCTACGGGACCCAATACCCCAAGATTCATCATGCCAGGCGTCATAAAAAATGCCCCGCCCGAACCAATAAAACCGCTTAGTACTCCGCCGATAAATCCGAGCATGATGACCTGCAAAGCCATCGGCAAGCTTATTTCTATAAAATTCTCAAAAAACATATTTATCCCGCTCTTTAATTAAATGGTAAAAATTTTCTTTATTACGATTTATTCCAGTTTAATAAACTTCATAATATTGTGTGAAAATTCACCAATCAGGTATGCAGCCAAGGGTGCAAATATTGTTACTGCTATTACTGCAAGCACCTTGTACCAATCTTCGGACTGTGAAATAAATTTAAGAATCACTTCCTGGTTTGAGAATACTAAAAAATAGATTAATGCAGCTAAGAGAGCATAGCAAATTGTACTTATCCATTGTCTTGGTCTGAAAAGATATTGTTCTTCAAGATCATCCGAACTGATTACCGGTGCATTTGCCTGATCTGAAAGCAAACTGATCATATCGCGTTTCAACCTTTTACGGGAAGCACTAACATGAGAAAGAAAAACATCACCAACAACGACAAGGCTGTAATTGCGTTCAAGTTTAATCTTGTTAGATAATGATTTAATCCCTCCGTGAATCGTTTGAGATGCACCGGCTCTTCCGGCCTGTATTAATTTATCAATCGTTTCAGGTATTCCATAGCTTTCTTCTTCTATTTCATCTGAAGGAAGAGCGTCGTCCAAAATTCCACCATGTTCCCTCCCAGCTGCAAAACCAGTAGAGATTGTCTCTTCGCTGTCGGTTACAATATTGTCCCGTACAAGCCTTAATAATTCAATCGAAGCATTCCATTTCGCTGCTATCTCTAATAAATGCTTAAGAGATTTTGCTTCAGGATTAAATTTCTCTTGAACGTAGAGAATGTTTGTCGTTGCAAGGGTACAAATAAGTGATTTAATACCTTCTATATGCTCGAGCACTGCGGGAATTGATTCTGCTTTTTTCCCATACCTCGGCATGTAAGTTACAGAAGTATTGCCCTTTTCAACACTAACGGAGACTTTTACACCGCTTGTTCTTTCATCCCCATAAATTGCAAGTTTGCATTTTGATTCGAGAAGAAGGTCGTATATTTTTTGAGTGAGAGCCGGCGTTAGCTGAAATTCTGGTAATTGTGCAAGATGTACTAAAGCACTGGCTGAATTATCAACGGCAAGATGTGCAGCATTAACTACAATATCGTAATGAGAAGGATCATCACAATCTACATTATAGAAAAATTTTGAATATTTTCTTCTGTCTTCGTCAACCTGATCAATATATCGTTTTGCATTTTTGCGTTCTATATTCATTCTTTGCATAACCATTTTAATACGATCTTCCAAATTTGCGATAGCCCTTATACGCAGTACATGTGTAAGGCCCTGCAGTACTAAATGACCTCCACGGCCATGATATACAATACCTCCTTTTAAAGCATGCTCCAATAGTGAATGAGTCATAAATGCTCTAAACCTTTCGGCTTCTATTCCAAGCTCTTCGGTTATAAGCTGACGTTTTACAATTGCAGTTTCTAATTTCCCGACAGGGATACCGTAAGCTGTTGCTTTATCAATTAATTC
>CAZKUR010000029.1:0-28544 GCA_964556005.1 uncultured Ignavibacteriaceae bacterium
AAATTATTGTTAAGCGGGTTCCTTTGTCGGTGAAAGTTTCGATGCTGCTCGAACAGCTGAAAATCGTGCCGCATTAAATTGCACAAGTCAGGTAAATACATCATCTTAGTGAATGATCACAGGAATTTAGCAAAACCTTCTAAAACGTGATATTAAGCTTTTCTTATTATTCCACAATTATAAACCATATAAAATATTGATTTTACTATAAAATGTTATTAGCTTATTTTATCTTTAAATTCATAAAATTTGTTAATTCTGTCCATAATCATTTATAATAATTCTTTTTCACTTAAATTTGGAAAAAGGAAAAGTATATGAGTTCAGTAACACCGCCGCGGGGTTACAAAAAAGAAGATATTGAAAAAAGACGCAAGTGGCTGCAGGAGAAAACCGGGTTTTGTATTGATCAGGTTGGGCCTGATGAACCGGAAGATTTAAAAGGCATAATTGAAAGTCTTACAGGGTTCATGAATGTGCCCATGGCCATTGCCGGCCCGCTGCTGATAAACGGTACTTATGCAAAAGGAGAATTTTTTATTCCGCTGTGTACCTTGGAAGGAACGCTCGTAATGTCTATGACGCGCGGCCTCTTTCTTACTCACTTGTCCGGCGGAATAAAAACAACCCACATTAAACAGGAAATGTCCCGAAGCCCGATATTCATTTTCGATGATATTGATAAATCGTATTCCTTTCTCAAATGGGTCGATGATAATTATGAAAAGCTCAAAAAGATCGCAGACTCAACCACAAAACACGGCAGGCTCTTAAGGATTGATAAATATCCCAGCCAAAATAGTGTAATTCTCGATTTTGTTTATGATACAGAAGAAGCTGCCGGCCAAAACATGGTAACGATAGCTACCTTCGAGGCGTGTAAGTTTATTAAAGAACAGTTCAAACATGAAAAGGGATTTAAGTACTTTATCGAATGTAATTTTAACGGCGATAAAAATCCTGCCAGCCGCAATCTGATTTTGGGAAGAGCACACCATGTGGTTGCAAGCGCGCTGGTAAAGGAAAATCATCTTAGAAGACTGCTCAGAACAACCGCAAAGGAATATGCCGAGGGCTGGTCGCAGTGTATGCGTGGAACTCAGATGGCAGGAGTGCTCGGGTATAATATGCATAACGCCAATGCACTTGCTGCAATCTATTTGGCAACAGGACAGGATGTAGCTTGCGTTTCAGAAAATTCCGTCGGGATTATGTCTTTTGAAGTAAGAAATGAAGTCGATCTTTATGCAACTCTTACAATGCCTTCCATTAGTGTTGGGACAATTGGCGGCGGAACGCGTTTAAAGCAAGCAAAGAAAAATTTAGAATTACTCCAATGTACAGGTAAAAATTCTTCTAAAAAATTTGCTGAGATAATTTGTGCCTGCGCATTAGCGCTGGAATTATCGCTCGGCGGTGCAATCTTAACGGATGAGTTCGCAACTTCTCACGCAAAATACGGGAGAAAATAAGTGAAATCGATCCGTGAAGAAATCGCATCTGCGAGTTTAAATCCAGAATATGCTTATATTAAAAAAAACCCTCCGTTTTCGGAAAGATTTACAAAAAAAATATTTGAAATTTACTGCAAAATTTTATTTACCGTATATTGCCCGTTGACCGTAAAAGGAAAAGAAAACATCCCCTCATCTTCTTTTATTTTTTGCAGCAACCATAACAGCCATATGGACAGCGGAATTCTGATGGTGGCATCAGGAAAACCATTTAAAGATTTTGCAATGATGGCTGCGAAAGATTATTTTTTTGATAACGTAAAGAGGAAAAATTTTCTTAATACTTTAATGAATTTAATTCCGATAAACAGACATTCCTCCATGAAAGAGATGGTTGATTTCTTAGTTGCTTGCAAAGAATTTCTAAAGGACGATAACAGAGTATTAATTTTTTACCCGGAAGGGACACGTTCTTTAACCGGGAAAATGGGCAGCTTTAAAAAAGGTCCTGCAATGACATCGGTCGAATTAAATGTTCCAATAGTGCCTGGATATATAAAAGGAACTTTCGACGCATGGCCGAAAGGCAAAATATTTATGAAACCTACGAGGATACATGTCAATATCGGTGAACCGATTTATCCGGATAAATTTCTAAACGGATCATGTGAAAGCAGTAAGTCTTTTGAAGCATATAATAAAATTACATCGGAACTTGAACAGAGAATATATAAGTTAACGGAGATTTGAAATAATGAATAACAATATTGAGCAAATGAAATGGTGGGGATGGGGAGGAGAAGAAATAGAATTTGATATGGACAGCAAACCGGAACTATGGCCGTACGTTAAAAAAGTGGTCGGTATAAAAAGCGAAGACGATGTAGAGTTTACAGCTCCTTTAAGATTCGAAGATATCGAAATGCCTGAACAAAAACTTAATCCTCAATTTATTGAATCGTTAAAAACTATTTTTAACGGAGAACAGGTAAAAACAGATAAAAAAGACAGGTTAATTCATTCTTACGGAAAAAGTTTCAGAGATTTATGGCGAATTAGAAACGGAATAATAAAAGCGGCACCGGATTGTATAATTTATCCTGAAACCGAAGAGGAAATTTCAAAAGTCATAAAAATAGCAGTCGAACACGATGTAGTGATTATTCCTTTCGGCGGCGGTTCCAATATTGCCGGATGTCTTGAAGCTGAAGATGCTAACGGCAGGATGATTGTTTCTATGGATTTAAAAAGAATGAATAAAGTTTTAGAGGTTGATAAACAATCTTCAACTGCAAGAATACAGGCAGGTGCTATGGGCCCGTTTATGGAAAAGCAATTGAATGAGCAAGGATTTACACTCGGTCACTTTCCTGATTCGTTTGAATATTCAAGTTTCGGTGGATGGGTTGCAACAAGATCAGCCGGGATGCAAAGCGATATTTACGGCAAAATTGAGGACATGGTGTTATCAGTTAGAATGGTTACTCCGTCTGGAACTATTGTTACCCGTACAGTTCCCAAATCCTCAAATGGAATTGATGTCAACCATGTCTGTATCGGAAGTGAAGGTATACTGGGCGTAATAACCGAAGCTGTTGTACGTGTACATCCGGTACCGGATTATAGAGCTTCATACGGATATATGTTTCCGGATTTTGAAAGCGGTGTAAAAGCAATTTATGAATGTGTTAGAACAGGCTCTGTTCCAGTAGTTACAAGGTTAAATGATCCTGGAAAGACGGCATTATCTATAGCATTTAAAGAGAAATCAATTCCCTTTAAAGAATTTTTATCAAAGCTTGCAAAGAAATATTTAAAGAGCGTTAAAAAATTTGATCTTGAAAAAGTCTGCCTTATGCTAAATGTATTCGAAGGAGATAAAAAAACATTTTTCGAAACAAAAAAGAAAGTTAACAGGATCTACAAAAAATACGGCGCAGTTAACTTGGGAACCGATCCAGGTAAAGCTTTTGAAAAAGGTAAGTACGACTTTCCTTACCTGAGAGATTATGTTATGGATAGAAATATTATGGCCGACGTTAGTGAAACTTGTACTGTCTGGAGCAATTTACTTCCACTTTATTACGCCTCATTTTCTGCAATAGAAAAGGCTATTAAAGAATCAGGCAGAGCCGGATTTGTCGGCTGCCATATCAGTCATACATATTTTACAGGTGCAAGCCTTTATTTTACTTTCGGATGCCAGCAAAATAAGGGTGAAGAGCTTGAACAATATTTACGGATAAAAAAAGCTGTTGAAGATGCTTTCATGAATAATGGCGCTACTTTATCCCATCATCATGCAGTAGGATTCGAACACCAGCCCTGGGTTGAAGCAGATGTCTCTCCAACCGGGATTAAAGCCGTTAAAGCATTGAAGGCCGGACTCGACCCGAAAGGAATTATGAATCCCGGGAAAATTATTCCTTCTTCCCATACACATGAAAAATGGGGATTAAAAAAAGAAGAAAAAGTCGAACTCAATAATAAGTAATGAAAGGGAAAACTGCTTTAATAACAGGTGCTTCTTCAGGCTTAGGAAGAGCACTTGCATTTGCTTTGGCAAAAGAAGGTGTGAATTTAATTCTTTCCGGCCGTTCCGCAGATAGACTTGCGGAAACTGAAAAAATAGTGAAAAATTTTAATATCTCCTCTTTAACTATCCAGGCAGACCTTACGAATCAAGCAGACTGCAAAAATTTAATCGAATCCGGCCACATTCATTTCGGTACCATTGATTATTTAATTCTAATAGCCGGTGTGAGTATGTGGTCGAATTTTGCAGACGTTAAAGATATCTCTTTGTTCGAAAAGCTAATGAGTACTAATTATTTAGGTTCGGTTTACTGCACCCATTTTGCGCTTCCCTATTTAATAGAAAGTCAAGGACTAATAGTTGTAATTACCTCAATTCAAAGTAAAATAAGTGTCCCTCACCATTCCGGATATGTTGCATCCAAGCATGCGCTTTACGGTTTTTTTAATACACTAAGAATGGAAGTAGAAGATCAAGGCGTGGGTATCCTTACCGTATTGCCACATTGGATTAAAGGAACAAGCCTCAGGGAAAATGCATTAGATGGTTCCGGTGAAAAAATTTCCGGGAGAAATTTGATGCATACAGGCGAATCAATTTCTCTCGAAGAGTGTACGGGAAAGATTGTCGATGCAATGAAGAAAAGAAGAAGAGAAATTATAATTCCCTTTAAGCTTAAAATTTTAACTTGGCTTAATTTATTCAGCAGTTCATTGGCCGAAAAAATAATTAGAAGTAAAACAAAAGAGCAAAGTACCGAAACTTAAGAGCTTTGTTTTTTTGTATTGACCAAATCTTTGTTCCAATCGTTTACATAATAATCGTTGAAATCCGGATCTAATTCTTTAACTTTATTAAAGTCTTCAATTGCTCCGTTAAAGTCCTTAAGCATTAATTTTGCAGTACCGCGATGATTGTAAGCGCATGCAAGATGAGGAGCTAATTTTATAGCTTCGCTAAAATCACAAACGGCGCCGTCAAAGTCTTCAAACTTTAGTTTGATTGTTCCGCGGCTGTAATAGGGTAGAATAAATTTGGGATTTAGCTCAATTGTCTTTGTAAAGTCTTCAATTGCATCTTCAGATTGTCCTAACGCGCTTTTAACATATCCCCTGCTGTAGAAGGCATTTGCATAACGTGGATTAAGCTCGATTGCCTTGTTGAATTCCTCTATTGCTTTATCGTACTGCTTTGTTTTTCTGAAGATAGTTCCTTTTTTATAATGTGCTTCGGCAACTTTCCATTGATATTGAGGGTTGAAATCGTTTTGTAAATCTGAAGAAGGTATTGGAGTATTTAAATTTCTCATTCTCTTTTACCTGACTTTTTTTGTATAGATTGATGACTTTTGAAGGTAGATAACAAGCCTTGATTGTTATTTACCGATGAATAATTACCTAAAAAAGTTAGGTTGATTATTTCAATCATATGATAGAATTTTAATTTTTTTGTAATAACTGGCATCGATGGAAATATATTTTTTCCCTTAAAATATAAATTTTATTTTGTTATAAGATTCGATTAAAAAACGAAATTATTCTTCATAATTTTCATAACAGCCATGCGCCGGTTCCGGTGCCGGAATGTTAATTAAATTTTTTTCTATTAATTGAATCCATATCTTTTCAACAATTTTGGCCGAATCTAAAATTCCGGCATTAAACGCTTTTTTATATTCGACCTCGATAATTTTTTTGATAACTTGCCTAATGTCTTCCATAAGAAACACACTTTTTTATTTTGGTAAATAACAAACGTCTAAATATTTTTTACATAAATTATGCCAAAAAGTTGACTTCTAAATATATTTTCAAAATATTTATTAAAAGAGATGCTGTATGTTTTAATTGATAAATTTACCTATACTGTGTAAATTAAAATTGGTATAAATGTTAAATTATCAACAATTTTAGGCATTTAAAGGCCAGACAGAGTGAAAGATTATTTTAGCGTTCAAGAGATTGCATCTTTACTAAAGATTAGCCGGTCGGGAGTTTTATATAATATTAGAACCGGAAAGTTGAAAGCTGAACAAGTAGGTAAAATTTATATAGTTTCAAAGGAAAATTTCGGTAAATTTCTTGAAGATCATAAATCGAAAAAAAGGAAAGACAAGAAAGACCAAACGGAATTGGAATTCTGATTTTACCTGCAAAAATGTTTCATGGCTTCATATGCTTCCGGGTGGCCCAGTTCAATTGCCCTTGCCAGGTCGGCACAGCCTTCTTTTCTTCGTTCAATTAATATTTTCGAATATCCCCGGTTAAAAAAAGCCGCTGCATCGTTAGGGTTCAGCTCAATTACTTTATCGTAGTCCTCAATTGCACCCTGATGATCTTTTAATAAATCTTTTGCAACGCCTCTGTTGAAATATATAGTCGAAAATTTCGGATTGATTTCAATGACCCTCGAATAATCATCAGCAGCACCCTTATAATCTCCCAATATTTTTTTTGCCTGTCCCCTGTAAAAATATGCTTCGGTATTCCTTGGGACCAAACTTAAAACCGAAGAAAAATCGGTAATCGACCCCTGGAAATCTTTTAATCTTAGTTTTGCTCTGCCCCTGTTAAAGAATGCTTCATGATCATCTTTATTCATATCGATAAACATAGTGTAAACACCTACAGCTTTTACATCGTCCTGGCTTACCACTTTATCCCTCGCATTTCTTCTAAGTCTTGTTTTTATATTATGAATGTAAAAAAGAAGCACTATGAGAATAAAAGCCAAAACTATGATAGTTGTTATGATTAATGACATGAGTTGTATCTTTTTAAATTAAATATGGATTTCAAATTTTTAAGATTTAATTGATTCGTTCTAATTTTCATTAAAAGACAAATTATAACAGGAAGATAACTCTATTAAGATAATGCAATAGATAATTTAATACAACAGTTTTTTTCAATGAATTTGAAAACAGTATTATTCAGCAAATTTATATGTTTTTTTCTTGTATCGCACCATTGAAATGTTGCTTTCGGGTGTCCAGCCAAGTTAATTGGCCCGGATTTACATCGTAAACCTGATAAAATATACTAAAAAAATTAAAGCCAGGCATGGGGCTCTGTAATTTAAATACCGGCATTTCCCTGCCAGGCGGGTGAATATATAAAGGGAAAAATAATAATTTGAAAACAGCTTGGCAGTTTAAGAAGGCATGTAAAGCCTGAATATTTATTTGATTTTTTTTTGATAATTTATTGCTTATCCTATAAAGTTTGATTAGCTTATGGGTATTAATATTTGTTTTGTAAAGTTTTGCTCCGTCTTTAAACAAAATATTTTAAAATAATAAAAGGAGAATTAGTCATGCCGCAAACTGTTTCACCATTCCATTCGAAAACAGGAGGAGTCTACCATATTTTTTCAGCTTGTACAGCTGGTAAGGCAATTAAAAAAAGCAATAGAGTAGCGGGCAAGAGTAATAAAAAACTATGTGGAGCATGTAAAGATATAAAAGCAGGCAAACGTACAAGATAATAACCATTATTTAACTAATTTAGAATATTTTGGTTGTTGGCCGGGTTACTGGCTTTGTAGTTTTATATTATTTTGTATCTTTTAAATACAAATATTTTTTTATATCTAAGTTTTTATACTTATAAAAGCTTTAGTTTAAGCTAATAGTTTATTAGTTCTTTAAAAAACTCCAGGCACTTATGAAGAACATATATTTACTTTTCTTAATAGTTCTATTTGTATCTAGTTATACATACTCTCAATCATTTGAAGACATAAGGTATAATCCTTTCGGCGGTAAACTTGTAGTTACTGCTCAAGGAGGATATACTTTGGCATATACGGATTATAAAGATGTCGGGCCGGGTAATTTTGGCGGTGGTTCCCTCGAATATTTCTTCCAACTTTCAAGCAAAAGTACTTTAGGCTTAAAGGCTTTCGGAGCAGCCGGCTATTTAACCGGGAAAGATATCCGTAAAAATCCTATTGAATATAAAACGACAATTAAATCCGCCGGATTTGGTTTAGTGTACAGTTATTATATAACGGAAAGAGTTGTTCCGCAAATTTTTGTTGGAATTGCCAATACATGGTACGATCCCAAGGATGATGCGACGGGAAAAAGAATTAGCGATACAACAGCCGGATTTAATAACACAGGACATTTAAATGCAGCACATTTTGTCGGCGGTCTTACTCTTCAAGTAATGCTTACCGATAATCTCAGCATGAATGTAAATGCAACAATTAATCCGTTTACCAACGATTTTTTGGATGGCAACAATAATCCGCCAAAGGGTCAAAAGCATGATTTGTTCACAACACTCGGTTTTGGTATATCCTATGCATTTTCATTCGAAAAAGACAGTGATGGAGACGGAGTTAAAGATTCAAGAGATCTTTGCCCTGATACACCACCTGGCGTAAAGGTAGATGAAGATGGATGCGCGCTTGATGCGGATAAAGATGGAGTACCGGACTACCTGGATCAATGCCCGAATACTCCTGCAGGTGTAAGAGTTGATAAAAACGGCTGTGCACTGGATTCCGACGGCGACGGTGTTCCTGATTATCTTGATAAATGCCCCAATACTCCAGCTCATGCAAAAGTTGATGAGTTTGGCTGCCCGCTCGATTCCGACGGTGATGGTGTCCCAGACGGAATCGATAAATGTCCGGGAACTCCCAAAGGAGTAGTAGTTGATCAAAGCGGATGCCCTGAAGATAAAAATCATAACGGTGTTCCGGACTATTTGGAAAAGAAGAAAGAAGAAGTAAAACAACCGGCACCTAAAAAGGAAGTGCCGAAGTACAATGAAAATACCGAAAGTTTTGTAACGCCTCAAATATTAACCGACGGTAACACGTTTGTAATACAAATGTCCTCCTGGAGAACAAGCCAGAAAGCAGACAAAATTGCTTATCAGCTCAAAGCCAAAGGATACAATGCATTTGTCAGTAAAGCTTATATTGCTAAATGGAAAGAAACATGGTACAGAGTAAGAGTAGGATATTTCGATTCACAGAGTGAGGCGCAAAGTTATTTAAACAAAATTAAGTAACATTTTTAAAACTCTGATTCGTTAGGGCAGGGAACTAAATTTATTTGTTCCCTGCTTTTTTATTTTTAAATCTTAGGGAAAATTTAATTACTTCGATATTTTATTATTTTTTTCATATCTGTCCGAAATAAAAATTTTCAAAAAGTCTTGGACAGCAAAATGTATTTATCATAAATTTTTAACAATAGGATTAGAAGAAAAAAACTTAATATTTCAATTAAAATTAAGGCAATATAACATTCCTGATTCAAATGAAATAATAGAAAATGTTTTGGACAGGAGTGATTTTTTTTATAAATATCTTAATAAATTTTTATATTTTTCTACAATATTAATCAAAAAAAATCGGGTTTATGAACTTATTTCCAAACCGAAAACTATTGGTCTGGTTTTGTACAGCGGCGCTTTTTACCGGGTGTTCCGTAACCAATATTTTTTTAACCGAAGGCTTAAAAAACTATAATGCCGGGAATTTACAAATAGCTCTCGATTATTTTACGAAGGCAATAGATCAAAATCCTGCAGATCCGCAGGCGTATTTTAACAGGGGAAAAACTTACAGTAAATTGCACCAGCATCAGAAAGCAATAAAAGATTATTCAAAAGCAATTTCACTTGATTCCGGTCTTTACCAGGCTTACCTCAATAGAGGAATAGAGTTGATACTGAATTCCGATTTTAATAAAGCCTTGCCAGATTTTAATAAAGCAATACAATTAAATGATCTAGACCCCGATGCTTATTTCAGCCGGGGCTATTGTCTTTGTCAGCTTAATCAATACGACAAAGCTCTGGCCGATTATGATAAAGCCCTGGCAATTAACCCGAAATTGGAAAAAATTTATGTAAATCGGGGAAATATAAAAGCGGAAAGAGATGATCATTTAGGTGCAATAGATGATTTCACTTATGCTATAGAATTGGACTCAACAGATATTAATGCATTTATCAACCGCGGAACAGATAAAGGCATTATTGGAGATTATGAAGGAGCCGTTGAAGATTTTAGTTCAGCTATAAATTTAAATCCGGAAAGTAAAGAGTTGTATTTATTAAGAGGCGAGGCAAAAATAATGCTTAATGATTATGAAGGTGCTATCGATGACTATACCAAACTTATTAAGCTTGACCCTCAAAACGCCGAAGCCTTTTACAAAAGGGGCTTAACTTTTGCGGTTTTGAAAAAGAAGAACAATGCTTGCGAAGATCTAAAAAAAGCAGGCAGTCTTGGATATGTTGATGCATACGTAGCAATCAAAAAAACCTGCGGAAAGTAACGGCTTTAATTCCTGTTAATTATTTCTTTTCTGTATTAGTTCTGGCATTTAAAATTCTGCCTATTATATATAAAAAAAGGGCGCCTATTGACGCCCTTGAGCAATGTAACTTAATTGTCATCGCCTTTATCTAGAAGTTCCTGATATTGTTAGATGCTCACCGCCGTTTGGGCCGCTTGTTGATACTTCAATGGAAACGGGATTTACCACATTGATTGTGTCGGCAGTATCATAAACCGTGAATCCAAAATTTGTCCATGTTTTACTTTGAGTATCCGGAAGTGTCACAGCCACATCTCCTTCAGCAGCGACGTTTGTACCGCCTACAGTAACGGTAATGCTTGTTCCGCCTGCTAACGGATTTCCATTCTCATCCATTAAAGTGTAATTAAAATTTTGCGCTCCACCATTCGGGATATTAAAAGTTGTCGGGCTGATTGAAAGCATCGGTATGCCTGAAAATAAAACTATAGTTGTCTTGCTTATTGTTGTGTTGTTTTCATCCACAGTACTTGCGGTGATTGTGCCGAATCCTGGACCTAATGTTGGATCGATAGGTTTTGGATCAGCGGATATCAAATTAACGCTTCCAATACCCTGATTATCCGTTAAAGCCGAACCTTCAATAATGCCGCCGGTAGTAGTAAAGTAAATTGCTGTTTGAGGTTTTACCGGATTGGCATATTTGTCACCGACAAAAACCATGATTTTATCAGTTACACCGTATGTATCATATCCCGGGAAGTTATGTTCCGCGGGGGAAATACTAAAATGGTTTATTTCCGGCAAGCCGCCGTGTATTGTAACTCCAACCGGTCTAGAGAGTATCGTTCCTGATGCCTGATCTATTTCGGCTATTATCTGAACAGCACCTGCTTTTGTTCCACTGGTTAAATTCACAATTGCTTGTCCGGATTTATTTGTCATTATATATGGCGGACTGATAAATTCACCTCCGCCCGGACCTGACCCAATAGAAAAGATTACCTTAACAGTATGATCACCGTCCATCGGAATTCCTGCTGAATCCTGAACAACAAATACCAACTGTGCTGTTTCCTGGGAACCGCTTTCTTTAACACCAATTACAGCAGGTGTAACGGACTGGATATAAATACTTACGGGGTTTCCCGGAGTACCGGTATGACTCCCTGGTACGGTCGATAATTGCACTGTACTTGCTGTAACTGTTTTACCTAACTCGGCATAGATGGATGAGGTATCTGAAATATAACCGGTCTTGCTTATTATGATTGTAAGATTTGAATTATTATATAATTGAACCTGGGCAGTGTAGTATCCTAAATCGTTAGTTTGCGTTGTTACATCTTGATACGCTCCTAATATTTTTACTGTTGCGTTCTTTACTGCTTGACCGGATAAATAATCTGTAACATTTCCCGTAATTACAGAACTTGTGCTGTCCGCAGTAATTGGACTGGCAGTATCACTTACAAATTTGCAGCTCTGTATAAAAAATGGAATGAAGATCAGCAAAACGCTTAATGTTTTTAAGAGCTTGCTCAAAGCATTTTTAATCATTTTGTAACTCATTTAAATTTTTAAAACTTTTCTTTCATCGCTTGAATATTTCTTTGTCAGAAAGTGTACCACAAAGAGAATCAATCAATGTCTATTGTTTTATGCTGGTATTATGATTTATAAAAGGGGGAGATAAGATTCACAGTTCGTTTTTAGTGAAAATTATGGTAATATCTACTATTAAGGTCGGTAAAATTGTATGAAAAAATGCATTATTCAGTTTATAATTGCTTTAGTTCTGCCAGTTATCGTCAGCCAGATAGTTGAAAAGATAATTTTAATATCCAATCCGAAAGACCAATTTTCAATGTACCAAAGATCATATTCTATTCGTTTTGCAGTTCTTGATATATTCTCCTTTCTATCACTAACGTCGCCGCGCAAGCCGTGTATCTGTGCCCAACCGGTAATGCCCGGTTTTACGGTGTGCCTCAGCTTAATTTCTTCAACCGTGTGTCCGTACTCTTTATCATATTGAATTGCATGCGGCCTGGGACCAACAATCGACATATTTCCTTTTAAAACATTTATAAACTGCGGAAACTCGTCCAAATTTGATGTTCTTAAAAAACGGCCTATCCTTGTTATTCTCGGATCATTTTCAACTACAGGCGAAAATTTTTCCGGAAACATTTTTGTTTCTTTTAAAGTCCGAAACTTAATACATTTGAACTTCCGGTTTTTAATTCCAACTCTATCCTGAATAAAAAATACACGCCCTTTAGAATCAAGCTTAATTAAAATAGTAATCACCGGGAACAGCCAGGACGCTACCAGCACTAAAACCATGACGGAAAAAAAAATATCAAAGATTCTTTTGATAAACCTCCATTGCGCTTCTTCGAGAGGTTCATTCCTTACGGTAATGATCGGAAATTTTCCGAGCATACTGATTTGAAACTTCTTCGATACAAAATTAAAATAATCGGGTATTATATGTGTCTTTACAGCACTGATATTACAAATGCGAATAATTCTATTCAACAAATCTGCATTATAATCCGGTAATGCTATCACCACTTCATCGACATTATTTTTAATTATTGCGTTTTCCAGTTCATCGATGCTGCCGATCACATTTTCATTTCCACTACCCTTCGTATTGTCTTCAACAAACCCGGTAAAATTATATCCAAAGTCCGGATTGTTTTCGATAACGGAATAGAAATCTTGTGCAACATTCCCGGTTCCGACAATAATTAAATTTCGAATGCTCCTGCCTTTCTTACGTATATGATTTAACAAGGACTTAAAGAAAATTATTCTTAAGCAGACTGCAGCAGTTAATATGATTCCGAAGTAGACAATAAAATTTCTGGTAAACAGATTCTCTTTTACAAGAAAAATAAAAATAATTGCCGTTAAGATTTGAACCGCAGCATTTTTTATTACAATGACAAACAGTTTCGAAAAATAACTGGAATAAAAATCATCGTACATTTTTGTTAAAGCGGCCGAAAAATACCATACTATATTGAGCATGAGTTCCAAAATGAACATATAATTCCTGCTCAATAATATTTGTAGGGACTGGGAAAATATTGCAGCGAGAAAGAACGAAATATTGAGCAACAATAAATCGCTTAACAACCTTGAGTATTTTATTGATTTTTTGTTAACGATCATATTTGTTTAGATAGTTCGAAACCAATTTTGTTCTATAATATATTTACCTTTATTTCTGTCACCATTTTTATTGACAGCATGAATAAATATAAAGAATAGCCGGGACAGGGGAAGATCAATCTTTGAAAAATTCTTTTACCTTCTGATTTACAAATGCCGAAATTCTAGTTTCAAAGATTTTTCTGTCAAACTTTTCCGCATGCCCTCTTATAACAGAGCAGTCAAATTTATAAAAATCTTTTTCAAACTGGGTTACAGCTTCTTGAATTGATTCAACACTTTGTTCCTTAAAGAAAATTCCGGTATTCCCGTGTACTACACTTTCGGCAACGCCGCCTTTATTCAATGCAATTACCGGGGTTCCGCAGGCCATAGCTTCCACTACAATAATTCCAAAATCTTCAACTGCCGCAAATACAAAAGCTTTTGCTTTTTGTATGTATTTCTTCAAATTATCATCCGTTTGATAGCCGACTATTTCAATATTTTTTGCAGCGAGAGATTTAATACGTTTCATTTCCGGTCCGTCACCGATCACAATTAACCTTTTATCAGGCATACTTGAAAATGCCCGTACGATTAAATCAATTCTTTTATAAGGAACCATCCTTGATGCAGTAACATAATAATTTTCTTTTTCGGAGACGCTTTCAAATTTATGGACATCTACGGGCGGATAAATTACGGTTGAATTCCTTCCGTATATTTTCCTGATTCTGTTTGCAATATGATTGGAGTTTGCAATTAGGAAATCAGGCCTGTCGGCGGAATTTTTATCCCATATTCTAATATAATGAAGAACGCTCTTGGCTATTGTTCCTTTTATACCTTTTTCAAGATTTGCATCTTTCAAATATCTTGAATAAAAATCCCATGCATATCTTATAGGGGAATGGCAATAACAAATATGAAGCTGGTCGGAGTTCGTCATTACGCCTTTTACAAAAGAATGTGAGCTCGAAAGAACGATATTGTAATCCGATAAATCGAACTGTTCTACCGCATAAGGAAACAATGCAAGATAATTTCTGAAATGATTTTTTGCTCCCGGAAGATTTTGTATAAATGAATTTTTCGACTTTTTTCCTTTTAAGACCATTTTTCTTGCATTATCATCTAAAAAGTCGATTATTGAAAAAATATCGGCTTCCGGCCAGGTATTGGTTAATGATTCAACTACACGCTCGGAGCCTGCATAATTTTCCAGCCAGTCATGAACAATTGCTGTTTTCACTTAATAAAACATCCATTTAATTATTTCAAAATGATACTTTAATATAAATAATTATATTAAAATTGTTTAATTTGTTCGTTAATAAAAAGAAACTATAAATTGGATTATAATTTCTAAGAATGCTTATTTCAATCATCACAATTACCTTAAATAACCCTGAAGAGCTTGAATCAACTATTAATTCCATTCCCGGTTTTGAATTTATAGAATCGGTTATTGTAAACGGAGGCGATTCACCGATAGAAATTAAATCTCAAAAATCTTACAAAGCGAAGATCATAAATGAAAAAGACAAAGGGATCGCAGATGCCTTTAACAAAGGAATTAAAAATTCTTCCGGTGATGCATTGATGTTTTTAAATAGTGGGGATTTATTAATCCGGCCTGAATATATAAATGAAAGCATAAAAATATTTAACGAAAATCCCATTATTACCTTTGTCCATTCAAATATTTTATATGCCGATTCAATCGGAGGAGAATTGTTTGTTAAACCGCCTTTATTAAATTTAGGACGAGGAATGAAGTACCTGCATCCCTCTATGATCGTTAGAAAAAATGTTTTCGACGAGATAGGATATTTTAATCTCAATTATACCATTTCTATGGATTTTGATTTTTTAGTGAGAATGGAAAAGCATGGATTAAAAGGATATTATATCAATAGTGATCCTGTAGTTAAAATGGAGGGGACAGGGAAATCACAAACACTGGAATATATAGCTATTAAGGAATGCATAAAATCGTTAAAAGCAAATGATTATTTAACAACAGAAAATCTTTTCGGCCTTTCAAAAAGATTGTCTCTCTTTTTTTTCAGAAAGTTACTGATAACTATAGGTGGTAAAAAAATTTTAGGGTTATTTAAACGATTGAAGTATAATTACTGACTAACAAAAGCAGCCTTTATCAATCCGTATAACCTTCCCAAAATAGTTGCAACATTGTTGGGAATAAGAGAAAATTTAAAAGTTATAACCCCTCTTAACATTTGAATAAAAGGAATAACAAACATTTCAATCAATTCATATAAAACTATAATTTTTCTTTTTTTGAAAAGCCACTTCCATACTAATGCTCCTTTTCCAACTCCGTAAGAAAATGATTTCTTAAAACCTTTTTTTATTGATTCTTGAAATGGAGGTACATGATATACAACAAGCTCCGGGTAGAACTCAATTTTTTTACCGGCAAAAAAAGCTTTCCAGCAAAAGTCGGTTTCTTCCCCGCTTCCCCAAAACGAACCTGCTCCGAAATTTTCATCGAATCTTTTTAATTCATTAAATACTGATACTTTAACGACAAAATTAGAACCCATTAGTTTTTTTGTATTTCGAAAATATTTCAAGCTTCCCCATGCCTTTTGCCTCAAAGTATAATTTGTTTTTGTATCGTCTCTTAAAATATTACCCGCAATGATTTCAATACCGGGGTTTTTTAAAATTATATTCGCCAATACTTGGGAATAATGTTCATCCGGATATCCATCATCATCGCAGAAAAAAATCCAATCTGTTCCCGGAGGAATAATAAGCGAATTTCTTGCCGCCGAGACTGCTTTGTAAATTGCACTTTGTTTTTCAAATAAAGGATTGTTAACTATATCATCCGGTAATTTTATTGCTGGCTGGTTCTGATCCAGCAAAATTACTTTTTTAGGTTTTATCTTCTGATTCAAAGAGGCACGGATAGATCTTGATATAAGATCAACAGGCCTCTTTATGGTATTGGTGACAATTATGTAATTCAGAATTTTATCCAAATTGAAATAGCTACCCGATTTGTTCAAATTCGGAAACGAGAAATAATTTATGCTAATAAAATATTATCTTTACCGGAAAAATAACTATTTATATTGATAAACCGTTTCCAGGAATGAGATGATACCGGAACATGACAGAAATCGGAATAATATTATAATTTTTATCCTAAAATTTTATCAATAATTGAAATTAAAAAAATTAAAAGGGACTCTAAAAACAAAAGAGTTCAGCAATTCTTTTTGGAACGTACTGGACGTAATTATTCTTCCCCTGTTAATGCTCGCCGCAACGCCTTTCTTCATACATAGGCTTGGCCCGGAACATTACGGCATCTGGATGCTTGTAAATTCAATCATTGCCAGCATCGGAATATTCAATGTTGGAATAGGGGATGCTACGATAAAATTTGTTTCAAAATACAAAGCCTTAAATGATGAAGCTAATCTTAATAGAATCGTAAATACCGGTTTCTCAATAAACTTGGTAATTATATTTATTATAATATCTGCTGGTGTATTTGCTTCCTACTTAGTTTCAACATACAATTTTTTCAATTTATCAGCCGGAAATGAGAAACTTGCTTCTGTAGTCATAATACTCGGTGCTGCAGTTTTTGGAACCAAGCAAATGGAACAGCTTGCATTATCGTTATTTAAAGGATTCGAACGGTATGATACTTCATCCAAGATTTCAATGACATCGAAATTTTTTATGCTAAGCGGGCAGGTATTAATAATATACCTCGGTTATACATTGATTCAAGTCTTTATAATTAGTGTTGTAATTTCGGTCGCTGCTGTTCTTCTGGAATTTATCTTTGTCAAATTCAGATTTAAGAATATGTCCTTTTTTCCCCGGTTTAAAAAAGAATCGATAAAAGAAATCTTCAGCTTTAGTTCCTGGTCATGGATTCAATCTGTACTTAGTATAATTGCAAGCCAGGTCGACCGTTTTGTAGTTATTACTTTTGCCGGGCCGAAATTTCTTGCTTATTATGCATTGGCTGCAACTGTCGGCGGGCAGCTTCATTCGGTTTTTACGGCGGCAGCAGGCTGGGTATTTCCTAAAGTATCTGCGAAGACAGAAAGAAAAGAAAGCGTTACAGGCCTTTACTATAAAATGCAATTGCTAATGATTCTCGTTGGCGTGTTAGTTATTTCTGTACTGATTATTTTCAACAACATCATTTTTAAAACATGGTTAGGACCGGAAACTTATTCAAATTCTATACTTTTTATCAAGCTGTTCCTTTTTCTAACTATGTTTAATATTTTATCGATTATTCCGCATTATTATTTACTCGGTTCAAATTTAATCCGCATATCGACATATTTTATGCTTTTAAGTGTCGTATTCACTATAGGTTTTATGGTTCTTTGTTTTTACTGGATAGGCATTAACGGTCTTGCATACGGTAAAATTATATCTTCAGTCCTTGCAATACCTATAATGCTGACTTATGTTCACTACAAGTTAATTGACCGAAAAAAAATATCGGGTCTAGTTATTTTTACACCTGTTGCTTTATTTGCTCTTGCCTTTTACTTTATGAATGTAATTTCTATTCCGTTAGTATTCGCCGCCGTATTGCTGCTTTGGCAGCAATTTAGAACAAAGATATCAATAAATTAATATGACACTAACCTGAATTTAAATAGAAGAAATATTATAAATGAAATACATTCTTAAAAATTTAATTTCAATTCTTCCCCGGGAAATAATCGGCGATTTAAAAAAGCAGCTTAAATTACCTATTGTAAACTTTTACCGAACAAATTTTCAGCAAAACGTTTTGATTTCTTATATCCGGAAGCCTTTTAAGAAAGGCTCTGATTTTACGCATACAAACGGGATTGAAACTTTAGCGATTGCTGAAATTTTTAGCGAGCTGAAATACAACGTTGATGTGGTGAACTTTGATTATGAAGGATTTATCGATTATCAAAAGTATGATATTATATTCGGGTTCGGCGAACCTCTAAATAATTGCTTTGCAAAAAAGAAAAACAAAACGACTGCAATTTATTATGGGACGGGGATGCACGAATGTGTCCAAAATTATAACACGCTTAGCCGTATTGAAGATGTATATAAGAAGAAGGGAAAGTGGTTGTTGAATTCAGGTAGAATAGTCGAAAAAACATGGTCAAAGCAAACAACTCTTGTAGATGCAATAATAACCTTAGGGAACGATTTTGTAAAAGAATCATACAGCAAATATTTTAATAAAACAGTTTATTTGATCCCGCCTTCTTTTATTAAACTTTATGATTATAAAAAAATAATTGAAAAGAAAAACTTTGAGAAAGCAATTAAAAATTATTTGTGGTTCGGCAGCGATGGAAAGATTCATAAAGGCCTGGACCTTCTTTTAGATTATTTCCCTTCTCATCCCGAAATTCACCTGCACATCTGCTGCTCATTTAAGAATGAAGAGGAATTTAAAAAAATATATGAAAAGGAATTATTGCATACACCCAATATTCATTATCACGGATTTGTTTTGTTGAATTCCCCAAAATTCGAAAAGTTGTTAATTGAATGCGGTTTTGTGATATTTCCTTCATGTTCCGAAGCAGGCGGGCCTTCTGTTCTTAACGTGAGTGGTAACGGTGGCATTATTCCTATAATTAGTAAAGAAAGCACTATCGATTTTGATGAATTTACGATCGAAATTAAAACTCTGGATCAAGACGGTATTGAGAATGCCATATTTCGTTCACAATCATTCAAAATTGGGGAACTTAAAGAAAAAAGCATGCTCTGCGGAAATGCAATAAATTTGCAGCATTCATTAAATAATTTTAAAGATACTTTCAAAAAATGTCTTGAAGAAATATTGAGTAAAAATTATCCAAACCAAAATAATGAAATCAATTAATTAAAATTATTGAACTATGTATTAATTAATACCTAATTATCTCTTTATAATATGACCTGTAAAATTTGTAATAATGAAACTGAAAAAGCAATTACTACATTAGTATTGAACAAATATGAAGCTGTTTATTACTATTGTACTAAATGCAAATTCTTATTTGCAGGGGAGCCAATTTGGCTGGGAGAAGCATATAAAAATTCAATTAATATTTCGGATACCGGCATATTGCAACGCAATCAAATTTTTGTCAGGATGACTTCAACATTGATTTATTTCTTTCTAAATAAAAGCGATCGATTTTTAGATTATGCAGGCGGTTATGGAATATTCACCAGATTAATGCGAGATATCGGCTTTGATTTTTATTGGGATGATAAATATAGTCAAAATCTTCTTGCCCGAGGATTTGAGATTTCCGAATCAGATAGGAAAAGATTTGAAGCGGTTACTGCTTTCGAGGTTTTTGAACACCTAGTAAACCCCCTGGAAGAATTGGAAAAAATGATTCAATATAGCGATAACATAATTTTTTCTACGGAACTCCTGCCGGAAAATATACCGAATCCCAATGATTGGTGGTATTATGGTTTTGAACATGGCCAGCATATTTCTTTTTATTCCTATAAAACATTAGAGTTTCTGGCGGATATTTACAACTTAAACTTTTATAGTTTTGGAGGCTATCATCTCTTCTCAAAAAAAAGATTAAATAAAAAGTTGATTTTATTTTGTTTGAAACTAAGTAAAGCAGGTTTATTTCAGTTTTTACAAAGTAGAATGAAAAGTCTTACATGGAAAGATCATCTTAAATTACAAAAATTGAAGAAGATTTAAATACAATGATTCTGCTTAGAAACTTTTTAAACTTTTTAATTTTTTTAATTATTAATTTATTTATAGGGTTGAAAAAAATTAAAATCACTCCGAAAACCATCCTTCTTTTAAGATTGGATTCGATCGGGGATTATGTGCTTTTCAGAAACTTCATACGAATTTTAAAGGAAGATAAAAATTATAAAGATCATAAATTTACGTTATGCGGAAATCTTGCATGGAAAGAATTAGCTGAAACTTTTGATCAAAATTTTATTGATGAATTTATCTGGATTGACAGGAAAAAATTCCTAAAAAGCATTCGCTATAAATATTCAATTTTAAAAATTATTCATAGAAAGGGATTTGAAACAGTTATAAATTCAACTTTTACCCGGGAAATTTTATTCGGAGATCAAATAGTAAAGGCCAGCAACTCAAAAAATAGAATCGGCAGTATAAGCTCCCCCGAGAAGCGCAAACGAATTAAATATTTTACTGATAACTTTTATACGGAATTAATTTCTACCGATGAAAAGAATGTTTTTGAATTTTATAGAAATCTTAATTTTTTTGAAAAATATTTATCTAAAAAAATTAATTTAGAGAAACCTTCTTTTAATACTGCAAATGTCAATAACGAGTTTTCTCTGCCGTCTAAATATATAGTGATTTTCCCCGGAGCAAATGAAATTGTACGACGATGGCCTCCAAAGTACTTTGCGGAAACGGTTAAACATTTGATAGGAAAATATAATTCTTATATAATTATTCCCGGAGGACCGGGCGATTCTGAAATCTCCGAACAAATTATTAAGCTTGTAAATTCAGAAAAAACAATAAACTTGACCGGCAATGTTCCTTTAAGTATGCTTGTGAAAATTATAGCAGATTCAGATTTATTAATTGCTAACGATACGGGAGCAATTCATATAGCTGCTGCTGTAGAAACGGAATTCATTTGTATTTCAAACGGATATTTTTTAGGGAGATTCCACCCGTACCCGGTAGAAATATTCAATAAAGCTAACTATGTTTATCCCGAAGAAATTAGTAATATTGATGCTGATCCAATTATAGTTGAAAAATTAAGAAGCGGCTCATACTTTAATATTGATAAAATCAAACCTTCAGTTGTTGTAAAGATTGCAGACCAAATAATTAATAAATTAAATAGTTGTAATGTTTAATCTATCATCAATCATCATAGCAAAAAACGAAGAAGCAAACATCGGCAGATGTATTAAAAGCCAATTAGATTGTATTGATGAAATAATTGTTTTAATCGACAAAGATAGCACGGATAAAACAATAGAGATTGTTAAAAGCTTTTCAAATGTTAAACACGAGTTTGCCGAGTGGGAAGGCTACTCGAAAACTAAACAGCGTGCGGTTTCTCTAACTTCGAATGATTGGGTTTTGTGGATTGACGCCGATGAAGCTTTGACAGACCAATTAAGAAATGAATTATTGGAGCTAAAAAACTCTACTCCGGATTATTCCGCTTATTCAATTCCGCGCAAAGCAAATTTTTTAGGAAGGTGGATACTTCACAGCGGATGGTATCCGGGAAGAGTCGTCCGGCTTTTCAATAAAAACAAAGCACGTTTCAGCGATCACCAGGTTCATGAGCAGTTAATCGTCAATGGCGAAATCGGCGATCTTAAAAGCGATCTCGAACATTACACCGATCCGAATATCTTCCATTATTTCGAAAAATTTAATAACTATACTTCAATTGCCGCAAAGGAACTAAATACGAATAATAAAAGTTTTTCAGTGTTAGATTTGATACTGCGTCCGATCGTAATATTTGTTAAAATGTATATTGTAAAATTAGGATTTTTAGACGGGATTCAAGGATTTATTCTCGCCGTCTTTTCTTCTGCATACGTGTTTACCAAGTATGCGAAATTGTGGGAAATAAATTTTAAAGGAAATAAATGATCTTAGGAATTATTGCAAATACATCTAAAGAAAATATCGGGGAAATTGTAGCTTCATTTATCAAAGAGCTTGAAGATAACAAACTGGATTTCTTTATAAGCAATACTCTTTTGCCTTTTAAAACAAAGCATCTTAAAAAAATTGTTAAAGCAAAATTTATAAATAATGATGCACTTTGCAAGAGAAGCGATATCATTGTTTCAATCGGCGGGGACGGAACGATGCTTGCCACTGCATTTAAAGCCCAGTTTTACAATAAACCCGTCTTAGGTGTGAATATCGGTAAACTCGGATTTTTAATTGAAGCGAATGTAAATCAAATGGATTTTTTAATAAAAGATATCATTAAGAAACGTTACTCGATCGAAGAACGAATGGTTATCACCGGTGACTGCGTTAATCATAAATGTGAAAAACTTTATGCTATAAATGATATTGTTATAGAAAAAGGCGGCTGGCCCAAAATGATAGAGCTTACCATCTGGGTTGATAAAGAATATGTTACAACTTTTGACGCCGATGGTTTGATTATTGCAACCCCCACAGGTTCAACGGGATATTCAATTTCTGCGGGCGGGCCGATTGTAAGCCCTAAAGCAGATGTTGTAACTCTTTCACCTATTTCACCTCACAGCCTTACTGTTCGCCCACTTGTATTGCCGGCCAACCAGGAAATACTTATTCGCGCCGATTCGATGCACAAAGAAATAAATGTAAGCTGCGACGGCCAGCGTGTTTATATGTATCCGCCGCCTGTTGAAATTAAAATAATGAAAAGCGAAAGATCCTTAAAACTAATTCACACTTCCCTTACAAACTATTTTGAAACACTGCGGAATAAACTTCTTTGGGGAATTGATGTTAGGAAATCCTCGATTAATAATTTGGAGTAACCCTATGAAAGCTGGTATTGTTCTATTTTTTGCTGTCCTCTTTTTTTCAACTTCATTTGCACAGAATAAAAACTTCGTCACTGTTGATTCTTCGTCCAAAGAGCCGATGCTGTTAGGCAACTGCAACCGCGAAGCTTTTAAAGATACAAGCTTTTCATGGTGGTTCAATTCCGAAAATCTTTTTTATAAAGTTGATTCCGTATCTGCCGAAAAAATAAAAAATGACATGAACGATGTTAAAGTTACAATTGTAATGGGTTCATGGTGCAGCGATAGCAGAAGGTGGGTTCCGGATTTTTTTAAAATAATGGATTTCATTCAATATCCGTCAGACAGCGTTAACATTATATGTGTTGACCGGAAGCTTCATGGAAGAGAAAGTGAAGTAGATAGTTTAAATATCAAAAAAGTTCCCACATTTATTTTTTACAGGAACAATAAAGAATTGGGAAGAATAATCGAAGAACCGAAAGTGTCGCTGGAAAAAGACATGATTGACATATTGAAAAAAAATTAGCCAAGACAATAAAATTGTAATTTAATGTTGTAGATGAAAGCCACCCGGTTGAAATTTTTCGGATGGCTTTTAATTTATGTTAGCTTTGAAAAGTTTATTACAATTCATTTTAAAACCTGCTATAATTTTAGACAAAAACAATTTCACAAATTTATCAAGTATCGGGAATCGTTTATCCAGAACTGCGTATCTAAAGTCCACTTTTCCTCCTTGCAGCTTTAATTTTTCGAAATAGATTTATTCGAGCTTATTGCGTTGGTTTGCTCGGTGTTTATCATATATGCATTGTAAATTTCATACGCCATTCTTCTTACTTTCTGATCGTCATCTTTTGTATATAAGCTTTTCACAGCCTTTATCCCTTCAGGTGTCCCGATTTTGTAAAGAACCAACGCTATCAATATTCTGTTTGAAGGGTTTGTTTCTTTTTTAAGTTGTGTGATTAAAGTTCCAACGGCACCGGTTATTTTATATTTACCGGCATAGTAGATTGAACTTCTTTTCAATCCTTCGTTATCAGATTGTATTCCTTTGTTCAAATTTTCAACGGCATATTTGTATTTTGCTGTAATTTCTTTCTCCTGTGCGCGGGTAACTGTTAAAGAAGAAGTAAGTAAAACAGCTAATATTAAAGCTGTTAAAGCGGCAGTTAATTTGTTTGAATGTTTCATTTTTTTATCTCCCTTTGTGGAAAATGTTTATTTAATTTCTACCGCTAAATTATCCCGTTAAATTGTAACCGTTGTCATGCAGTTGTAAATTATTTGTAAAGAATTGTCATTATGGAGTGAATTGTTTCGGGTAAAGAATATTTGAGGTAAGATTGTTTCACCTGACTTGCTGATGTAAAGTTAAGTGAAGTTAGGTTACTAATAACAAGTTAGGCAGTGAATAAACAAAAAAGAGTACCAGTCATTACAAACCCGATCTCATGTGGATAAATTATCGTAGGTTGGGCGAAGTAATCTCAATCATTCAACTAAAAGAAGCCAGATTGTCCGCCTTCGGCGAGATCTCGCAAGGCGGACTTCACTCGATGACTCCGTTCGCAATGACAATTATTTGACTTTCGTCATTACGAATCCGGCTTGAAGGTGTTTTACATTTATAAGCCGGGTGAAGTAATCTCTAGCTTTCAAATAAATAAAAAGTTAGATTACCCGCCTATAGGTGAGGTCTCACAAAGCGAACTTCATCCCGATTTTGCTCTCTTAACACTGTGAATCGGGATTCGCAATGACGATATGATGATTTTTAATTATTATAAGAGGTAGTTACAAACTCAATATAGATATTTGTCATTTATTTGATAACTAAAAGCGAGTTTTTTTTGATAACTCGTAATGACTTTGTATCTTCTTTTTGGTCACCGACAACCTCACCCAACCAATAGTATAATCATAACTCTGTTGAATTCCACAATGACGAAAGCTTAACAATTTTAAATATACAACTGTGACACGGTTACTTTTATAAACGTACTTTTTATTAGAAGTTTAAACTCAAAATAATTATCAATAATAAATCTGAAAGGAAGTGAAAAATGCCGGTAAGAAAAGGAAGCGCAGAATGGAAAGGCAATCTAAGAGAAGGAAAAGGTACGGTTAGCACGGAAACAGGTACACTAAAAAATGTTGCATATAATTTTGTGTCAAGATTCGAACAGGGAGATCAGACTAATCCTGAAGAACTTATAGGTGCAGCCCACGCAGCTTGTTATTCAATGGCTTTTGCAAATAATTTATCGACTGCTGGACATAAAGTTAATTCAATTCAAACAGAAGATAAAGTCACGATTGAAAAAAAGGAAGCAGGTTTTACTATTACTAAAATTGAAGTGAACACGGTAGGAAACGTTGAAGGGATTGACGACGCAACATTTCAAAAAATGGCTGAAGAAGCTAAGAAAGGATGCCCTGTTTCAAGAGCGCTTACGGGAGTTGAAATTGTGTTAAATGCTAAGCTGAGTAAGTGATAGTTTTTTTAATTTAAAAGATGACATCTTTCCCGTGTGAAAAGATGTCATCTTTGTTATTGATTGCATCTTTTGTTGCAATGAATTTTAGGTTCTTCCCGTCTTCCTTATTTAAAATATTTTGCAGCATAGACAATTTCATCATTATTCCTTGGTTCTCATTATATTTTAACACTTTGCCCCAATTTAATTGCTGTGCATGAATTATCGCTCCGAAAAAGATAACTGATATTATTAAAATAATTATTTTCATTTTTGTCCTCCCCTCACTTTAATAAATATTTTATTTGCTTATTTAAGTAGTCCGGCTGGTTTCTTAAAACTTCTAAAAGTTTACAGTTTGGTTTGTCTTTAATTAGCGTTTTAAGGATATCTTCAATTAATGATTTATTATCGTTAAAATTATACATAACTATTTTAAATAGATTATATGCATCTGCGCTATTGGGATATTTAATTATAAATTCTTTAAAAAGCTTTTTAGCCATTTCCCTATAGTGTTGGACATTCTTCTTATTCTGAATCGCAGCCCAATAATCATGATTTCTAAGTAGTTTATAAAAATATTCTTTCTCATAAAATGTATACTTAGACTTTTGAAAAAGTTCTTCATTTGTAGCTGTTAAAGTTTTCTCCCCAACATGATCTTTTAATTTATTAAAAGATATATCTAAAGAATCGGGAACGGGATTTATTTTTAAACGTATTCTATTTGAAACAAATTTATTCTTTCCAAGAAAATATGAGATATAATAATCATAATCACCAGTATACCAATAAAACCAAGGATAGCCAGGTACTATAGAATTTCCATTGTGTGCAATATAATGGAGCGGGTTAATTAAATTATAATATGTACTATGAGGTGCAATATCTATAACACCATGACCATATTTACTTGTAATTAATGAATCTCTTAAAATATCATATAAAAATTGTTTCGGCGTACTTAACCGTATAATGTTATTTGTATTATTTTCTATTTTTACACAAATGTCAATCGATTTACCTTGAATAATTTCTGGGTTACTGTTGGAAATCTTAACAGTAATATCATTATTACCTTGATATTTGAAGTTTGTATTTGAAGCATAAAGTATTTGTTTTTCATTTTGTTGCTCCCAATTGGGACTATATTGCTTCAAATGCCATGATACGTTCATTCCCCGCTGTAAGTGTCCTTCGCAAAATTTCAAAGCAATGCCGTAATTTATCTGCTTAGCTGGAATTATTTGGCAGAATATAAATAAAGTAATAATTAAAAAAATAGTTTTCATTGTTTATCCCCTCACTTTAATAAATATTTTATTTGTTTATTCATATAATCCGGTTGGTTTCTTAGTACCTCTAAGAGTTTACAGTTAGGTTTGTCTTTAATTAGAGTTTTAAGGATATCATCAATAATTATTTTATTAGCATTATAATTAGACATAAACACTGCAATTATCGAATAAGCATCGTATGTATCTGGATAACTAAGTATAAATTTCTTATATAGTTTTATGGCTTTTTCTCTATAAATTTTATATTCATTTTTATTTTGAATAGCAAAAGTGAACCAAGAATTATGTATCAGTTTTCTTAAAAATATTCTTTCATAAACAGTTCCTTTATACTTTTCAGCAAGCAATTCATAATCTTTAATTGTATGAGACTTTCCGGGGACAAATCTCAATTCATTTAAAGCCGGCTGTAATGAAGCTGAAACGGGATTTATCTTGAAGTTAATTTTATTTGAGATGTACTTATTGTTTCCTATTTCTAAAGAAGCGTAATATTCATAGTTTCCCGGCGGCAAAATATTAGTTGACGGATCTGTTCCTGATAAGACAAAGCCTTCAGGGTTATCGAAAAAATAATAATTGTTTTTCGGTGGTAATTCCATAGGTATTTCAGAACTGAATTGTCCTGTAAAAGTTTTATTCTTATCTAAATTTAGTAAATAATTCTTAGGCCAAGCAATTTCATAATTTTCATTTGTATTGTTTTTTATTTTTAGTATAACATCAATCGATTCACCTTGAATATACTCAGTTTTATTACTTTCAATTTCTATACTCGAATCATTTTTATTTTGGAAGCTTAAACTGGAATTAGAGGCGAGCAGTATTTTTTCTTCATTATGAAATTGCTGTGCATGAATAATCGCCCCGAAAAAGATAACTGCTATTATTATAATAAATGTTTTCATTGTTTATCCCCTTTATAAATTAATATCACTATATATTTCTTAATAATTACTTGCCCCAGATTAATTTTTTATAATATTTTCTTAATTCGGAATTTACGAATGAGATATACTGTGTGTGGGGGATAAAAACGGAATAATTTCTTCGCAGCTCATAATGAACCCCTTAAACTAAAACTGGAATATTTATAATTTTTATTAAAATAAATTAATAAATGCTCATATTCAAGTGTAGTCTAATTTTTTTGATTCATTCCGAAATTAGAATCAAAAAAGTTTGGCTTTCCGGATAAAAGAATAATTGAAGAAAACTTTTCCCGGTTATTAGAAATAATTATTGAAATTATTCAGAATTTGTATTCAAAGACGACATCTTTCCAGGGTGCATTGCAGGGTGAAAAAATGTCATCTTTATATTTTATCTTTATTCTTTATGCTCTAAGGTCCTCATATTCCTGGTGCCTATTTAAATAAGCCTCAACATACGAACATGCGGGAATTATTTTGTAATTGTTTTCCCGTGCAAACTTGAAACCTGCTTCTACCAATTGAGCAGCTAATCCTCTTCCCCGTAATTTATTAGGTGTAAATGTGTGATAAAACTCGACGGTCTTATCATCTATATTCCTATATTCTAAAAGCGCTTCACTTCCATCAATGATTAAATAAAATTTTTGGTTTTCTTTATCGTGTTGAACTTGGTTTTCCATAAGTAAATCCTGAATTATTTTATTTGCAAAATTCTTTAATATCTTTTAGTTCATAAATTTTTGAACTCATTCTAACAAGGTGGCCGAAAGTAATATCGTGAGCGGAGCGAGGGAATCTCATTTTTTATAATAATAGAAGATTGCTTCACTCGATGACTCGT
>CAZKUR010000029.1:28644-33827 GCA_964556005.1 uncultured Ignavibacteriaceae bacterium
TTCGCAATGACTTTTGTAAAATTCTCCGGCAAAAAAAAGAAAATTTAAACATTAAAAAGAAAATGCATTACATCGCTGTCTTGAACAACATAATCCTTTCCTTCAACTTTCATCACTCCTGCAGCTTTACATGCAGCTTCCGACCCGTATTTTATATAATCTTCATACTTTATTACTTCCGCGCGAATAAATCCTTTTTCAAAATCAGTATGAATTTCGCCTGCAGCCTGCGGTGCTTTCCAACCTTTGCGAATCGTCCATGCTCTGACTTCTTTCGGGCCGGCAGTGAAAAAGCTTATTAAGCCGAGAGTATGAAACCCGGTTCGAATTATTTTTTCAAGCCCGCTTTCTTTTATTCCGTAAGATTCTAAAAATTCATTTTTGTCACTTTCACCTAAGCCAATAAGTTCTTCTTCAACTTTTGCAGAAATTTTTACTGCATCCGAATTTCTTTCCGCAGCATATTTAAAAATGCTTTTAACATAATCATTGTCTTCAGCCATTTCATTCTCATCAACATTTGCACAATAGATAACCGGTTTCGAAGACATCAACCTTAATTCGGTAAATAAAGATTTAACTGTTTCTTTATCGCTATCTTTAAATGAGGCTGCGGCATTTCCGTTGTTTAAATGTTTTAGTAGTTCTTCGGCATCAACCAGCATTTCTTTTGCTGCTTTATCACCCTTAGCCGCTTTCTGCAGTTTGTCGATTTTTTTATCAAGAGCTTGAATATCTGCAAGAAGAAGCTCGGTTTCGATTACTTCCATATCCCGCAACGGATCGATAGTTCCGCTAACGTGAACTACATCTTCATTTTCAAAGCATCTTATAACATGAAGGATTGCATTTGTTTCTCTAATATTACTCAAAAATTGATTTCCCAATCCTTCGCCTTTGCTTGCGCCTTTCACCAACCCGGCAATATCGAAAAAATCCACTGTTGAATAAATTACACTTGCCGGTTTAACTATTTCAGTTAATTTATCTATTCTTGCGTCTGGAACTGCAACGACTGCTTTATTCGGTTCAATCGTGCAAAACGGATAATTAGCCGCTTCAGCATTTTGTGCTTTTGTCAGAGCGTTGAACAAAGTGGATTTGCCGACGTTCGGCAGCCCGACTATTCCTATGCTTAATCCCATTTAATCCTTAATAAATTTATAAAATAACATTCTCTAATATATTAAAGAATGCTGAATGCGTTTATGATTTCTAAACTATAATACTATTATTTGTTGATATCAATAAGGGAATGGGGGTGAGAAGATGTGTGCGTACCTTTGTTGCTTTGTTTATTTAATTTAATAAGGCTGCCGGAACTATTAACTTAAAAAGCAATATTATGCCGAAAAATTAAGTCTAATAAAATTTTTATTAAAGTCGATGCAGTATTAAAAATTTCACTCCGTTCAAAATAATATGGTAGTAAAAAAATTGAGATTTATATCAACCGGCGGAAATAAAAAAAGCATGTAAGCTTAATTTAGAAGTAAATAAATAATAGTATAAATTTTAAGGCATGGTTCTGCCATGCCAGCCAAGTAATATCATGCGGAACACTTCGGTGAACAAAAGTAGCTGGGCGTGTCAATGTCGCACCGTGACACAACTACATTTGATTAAAGTGAAGCGTTAGTTATCCGCGGGCAAGAAAGAATAATTTTTTGCGTAGTAAAGCATCTGTTGAGTAAAATCATCGGGGTATTCGATTTTTACATCTGTTGTTTTTCCGTCTTTAATAACAGGTGTTAAAACCGGGTTTATAAATCCTTTGTATGGAGCTATATTCAGCTTTGAATATCTGTCGAGTGTTTCTTTATGTAATTCCGTATCGACTTTTACTCCATAAGTCTCAACAATATTTTTCGCAGCTTCATAATCCCCTTCGGAAGTTATGCTTTGAATTTCTTTTAATAATTGTCCGAATAATAACCGCAGCTTTTGATAATCGTTTATTACGAAATAGGTTTTTCCATCCTTTACTTTCTTTTCAATTACCTTATCATTCATTCCTTTTTCATAAACCCATTCGGCAATCAATTGACGGTTTCTCATGTGGGATTCTTCGAGATTTTCTCCCGGCTTTAACCTAACAAGCTGAAGCATTAAACCGTTCTTGATGTATTTATTGTATTCGGCTTTAAATGCATCTTCATTAGGTATCACGCCAATTTCAATTAACTTTTTATCGGGAAGATAATAAAGCGCAACAAGATCGGCACGCGCTTCTTCGATTGTCGATGCATAATTTTTTAAAGATTGTTTCGGAGTTCCGGCTTCCGGCATAATTTGTCCCGATCCATGTCCGATTACCTCATGCATATCGGTATGAAGATTATCTGTTAATGGACCGTATTTATGATCGAGATCGATTTCTTCCTGAGAAAATGAAAATTCTTTTAACAATTCTTCTGAAGCAGCTTTATCGTAAGAGTGTACAATGTTTCCCAGGTTAACCGATTTTGAACCGTATTCTTTTCTTATCCACGCAGCATTAGGCAAATTTATTCCAATCGGAGTGGATGGAGAAGCGTCTCCGCACTCGACAACTACGGTGATAACTTTTGCAGATATTCCGACCACATTTTTTTTCTTATACTTATTGTAAATCGGTGAATGATCTTCGAACCACTGTGCCTCCCTGCTTATTGCATCGATTCTTTTTGTAGCTTCCATATCTTTTATCGAAACAACCGATTCGTAAGAACCCCTGTAGCCTAAAGGATCATTGTAAACTTCAATAAAACCGTTTACTGCATCTACAATTGAGGAAGTATCCTGCACCCATGCGATATTATATTCATCCCAAATTTTTAAATCGCCTGTTTTATAATATTTAATTAAAAGTTCGAGCGTTTTTTTCTGCTGCTCATCTCCAGTAATATCAACTGCTTTTTCCAGCCAGTAAACGATTTTTTCAATCGCGGGAGAATATAACCCGCCAAGCATCCACTTCTTTTCTATTATCTTTCCATTTACTTTTGAGAGCCGGGAATTCAATCCGTGCGAAACAGGTTTCAAATCTGTTTTACTTATATTCTTAGAATAAAAATCTTCAACTTCTTTTTGCGTTAAGCCTTCATAATAATTTACTGCCGAATTTTTTATTATATCGGAATTTGAATCGAGGTTTACTTTTACAGGAGCGACATCCGGATTAAATATTACAGGTATGAGTCTATCAATAAATCTGTCGATGTCTTCATTTTTGTCAAGAGGGAATAAACTGCTGTCGGAGTTTTTCACCAAATGCATGAAATATTCTTCTGAAATTTCCGGCAGAAATTTTTTTGATGAGTAGTGATGATGAATTCCGTTTGAGAACCAAACCCTCTTTGCGTATACCATAAAATTATTCCAGTCGCTGGAAGTTCTGTCCCCTTTATAGCTGTTAACGACAGCTTCGAGAGTTTTTCGTATAAACAAGTTGTGTTTATAATTCTGATCGTAAAATATGTCCCTGCCGGCGAGAGCTGCCTGGTAGAGGTAATAAACTAATTTTTTTTGTTTAAGAGAAAGCTCTTCGAAACCGGGAACTTTATATCTCAAAATTGCAATATCCGCAAACTGCTCTGTTTGGTATTTGAAATTTTCTTCTTGATTCATTTCTGAAATTTCTTCTTTATTTAATTTGAACCCGGTAATCATAACTAATAAAATAATTACTGGAATTATTTTTATAAAATTCATTGCTCATCCTCAATGGTTTATAATTTTTTTAGCAAGGTACGATTTGCCGGGAAATTGCGAAATTAATTAATGATGAGCGGCTTAGTTTTATTATGGAATAGCTCCATTAAGAATAATTTTTCGTTTAACTAATTCTTCTTTTAAAGACTCATATCCTGTAAATTGAACCGCATCCCATCCTCTCTTTTTTGCTCCGTCGATATATTCCTGAATATCATCCGTAAAGAAATGTTCGTCCGGCTGTTTGATAGTATATTTTTCAACTTCTTTATAAATTTTTTCTTCAGGCTTAACCGACACGGCTTCATAAGACAAAATGAGCTTATCAAAATATTTTAGAAAATCATATTTTCCCCAACCGTATTTCCGGTGAATGGGATCGGTGTTTGACAGAAGAACCAATTGATAATTTTTCATTAAAACCGGAAGAAGTTCAACCACTTTTTGATTTACCGTAAAAATATCGGAATAAGCATTGCAGAAAAATTCTTTATCGACTTTATTATTCAAAACTTTTAGCATTTTCTCGACAAATTCATCTTCACTTAATTCTCCTCTTTCGAATTTCCTGTGTATTTCATAATTGTTTTGATAGTACTTGAGGAAATTATCGCCTAAATTTTCTTCTACGGAATTTAATTTTTCTCTTGTAATATCGTAATCGAAATCGATTAAAACTTTACCAAGATCAAAAACTATTACTGAAATATTATTCATACTTTATAATTTTTTTTTTGAATCTGTAAAATTACAATTATTTCACCTTGTTTTTTGTGAAGTAAAGTGAGAAGGGATTTCAATTATTGGGATTAAATTTTCTCTCACTACAGCATGCACGTTTACTAATCCTCTTTGCTGATATTCCAAAAATATTACAATAAATTGATTCGGCTGCCTAAAATTTCGCAAAAATTTCTCACCAAAATTAAAATTCTATTATCTTCTCTTGATAATTCTTCTTAATTTTGTGCTTTAAATTAATCCCGGGGAATAATGAAGAAAAAACTACTTTTTTGGATGATAGCATTTATTATTACGCTCGGGGGAGCTTATTATCAGCGGGTTACGGGTCCTACTTATCCTGTAACCGGAGCGGTCTATTTAAATCAAAACAGAATAAAATACGACCTGGAAAGAAGCCACAGCACCACCAGTGATTATTTAATTTCTATTGAAACCGGGAATCAATCCATTTTAGGAGAACTTCGATGGAAAAGATTCAAAACAAACGATGAATGGACTTATGAAAAGATGGAATTCGCAAACGGCAAATTGCAGGCATCAATTCCTAAGCAGCCTTCCGCAGGAAAGCTTCAATATCAAATAAAATTAAGAGATGATAAAAGCGAAAAAGTTATACCGCCAGATTCGCCTGTCGTTATTAGATTTAAAGGAGATGTACCGCTTTTTATTTTGATTCCTCATATTATTATTATGTTTCTTGTTATGCTGGTATCAACGAGAACAGGATTGGAATATTTTAATGAAAA
>CAZKUR010000029.1:33927-44614 GCA_964556005.1 uncultured Ignavibacteriaceae bacterium
TTAATTACTATCTTACTTCCGCTGTTAAGCTTATTCGGGCAGGACTCGCTCCAAACATTTCTCTCCGTAAGCAGAACCGGGGTTGAAAGTTTTGTAAATTCCCACCCTGAGTACGACGGGCGCGGAACAATTATTTTCATACTCGATACCGGTATCGATATGTCAATCGACGGTTTGCAGAAAACTTCAACCGGCGAAACCAAAGTAATTGATGTCCAAGATTTTACCGGGGAAGGCGATATAAATTATTATGACTGTGATGTCGATGAACAGGACGGAAAATATTATTTTGTTAATGAAGATAAAGATTACAAAGTAGCCGGCGCCGATAAGCTGAGTTATAAATCAACTGACGATAAATATTATATCGGTGCAATTGAAGAATCTTCATTAAAAAATTCGAATTCAAATTCGGAAGATTTGAACGGGAACGGGAAAACCACAGACAAATATTATTTTGTCGTATTCCAAACTAAGGAAGGCGATAAAACCTTCTGGGTTGCCTATTTCGATACAAACGACAACGGTGATCTTTCAGACGAAAAGCCAATCAGAAATTACAAAGATAAATTCGATTACTTTCAAATCAAGAATGAAAAAGGTCTTCCGAAGCTTACATTCGCTTTGAACATTTTTCCTGAAGAGAAAAAAATAAACTTATTTTATGACGACGGCGCTCACGGTACTCACGTTGCCGGTATTGCCGCAGGTTATCACATCGGCAATACTTACCTTAACGGAATTGCACCCGGTGCAAAATTAATCGGGTTAAAAATCGGGAATAATAATTTTGCCGGTGGAGCAACAGTTACAGAAAGTATGAAGAAAGCTTTTCAGTATGCCGACAAAGTTTCAAAAGAAAGAAAAGAACCCTGCATTTTAAATATGAGCTTTGGTATAGGTTCCGAGATTGAAGGACGCTCCGACATGGAACAATTTCTTGACAAGTTGCTCAAAGACAATCATTACTTGTATGTCTGCGTTGCAAACGGCAACGACGGGCCGGGTATATCCACAGCAGGACTTCCTGCATCGAGCAATTATATACTTTCATCCGGCGCTGTTTTAGCACAGGAAGTTGGAAGGGATTTATTCGGTACAACTTTAAAAAGAGATATCGTTCTTTATTTCAGCTCAAGAGGCGGTGAAGTCAGCAAACCCGATGTTTGTTCACCCGGTGCATGTACTTCTACGGTTCCAAACTGGCAGCACGGCGACAGGTTCTGGGGAACAAGTATGGCATCTCCATATTCCACAGGCGTTGTTTCTTTACTGATGAGCGCTATGGTTAAAGAATATCCGGCTGAGAAAATTCCTTCGCAGCTTGTTTTCAAAGCAATAAAAAACGGCGCTACCGAAATGGAAGGCTACACTCCGCTGGATGAAGGTTCAGGTTACATAAATGTCGATAATGCTTATTCACTTTTGAAAAAATATATCGATGAAGGTGAAGTTAAAAATTTAGAGACTTATTCGATATCTTCCTTTGCCCCCAATATGCCTAACGGCCGATCCGATAATTTATATATTAGAGACGGATCATATCTGAACGGGAATGAAACTTACAGCTACACAATTAAAAGGAATAATTACCAGGACATTGATAAATTTTATAGAATATATAGAATTAAAAGCAACAGCGACTGGCTGATCCCGATTCAAAAGAAAACCTATATACGAAATGATCAGAGCACAAATGTTACGGTTAAATTCGATATGAAGAAATTAACCGAACCCGGATTGTACGTTGGTAAAATATCCGGTGTAAGGGATGATAAATCAAGAATGCCTGAGTTTTCAATGCTTGCAACTGTTGTAATTCCTTATAAGTTCAATCAATCGAATAATTACTCGCAAAGCTGGAATAATGATACAATCGAACCGGGGATGATTAAAAGATTTTTCATCGAAGTGCCTGCAGGTTTTCCTGCACTTCATGTAGCATTAACTTCCATAAAAGATAAATATACATTTAGCAGGTTTAGGCTATTCGATCCTGATGGAGTCAATTTGTATTTGTCGCCCATGTTAATGTCGCAGCACGAAGGTAAAAATGTAGAAAAGAATTTTTACAATCTCCGGCCTGGAGTTTATGAGCTTGATGTAGAGGGTTTCATCTTAGCTGATCAAAATTCGAATTACAACCTGTCTGCCCAATTTACAGGAATAGATAGAGTTGGAGATACACCTATTGATTCGGTAAATAATAATATTAAAGTTGTCAGCTCAAACGATTTAGCTCAAGCTTACAGCCTAAGCGGAAAAATTTTAGGCTACAGGGAAAATAAAGTAATTGAGCTTAAAGGAAAAAGTATGTATTCAATTCCTTTTACTTTTATGAAGGGAGAAGCGTCAAAAGAATTTACGGTAACTTTAAGCAAAGAGGATTTTAATAAAGTTACGGATTTCTCGATGCTGATTTACGATAAAGACGGAAAGGCTCTTGTAAAAGACGGTTTAAGCTATAGGGAAGGCTCGGTTTCAATCGATAATAAATTCAAATCCGATACTACGAATTTAACTTTTACATTGGTGCCTGCTTTTGCAAATGCTCCCGGGAAAATAACAATTTTCCTCAAGGAAGAAACCGATTTCGATAATCCTGTTGATATTTCCGTTAAGGATAACGGAAGAGCTTCTACAACTTTATATCCTGCAATTTTAAAAACACTGGATTGTGAGTTTTCAAAACCTGATATTGCTATTCCAAATGATTCAAACTTTTTCGGAAAAATCTATTTTGAATCTTCAGCTACGAAAAATATTGATTACGAACTTCCTATTTTATTCAACTTTTAGAGGGCTAATTGATTATGAGTGAAGCAAATAACAACCAGAACTTCCAGGGATTACCCGATAATGCTTACACGGAGCTGAAGCCGGGTGAGGAATATTCTCCTATAATGCCTCCCGGTAAAGTTGTGCCTGAAGTAACTCCGTATTCGGTAATAACCGGAGTGATCATGGCTGTGATTTTTTCTGCGGCTGCTGCTTACCTTGGATTAAAAATCGGGCAAGTATTTGAAGCGGCAATCCCGATTGCAATTATAGCTGTCGGGCTTTCGGCTTCTGCTAAAGTAAAAGGGGCTTTAGGACAGAACGTCATTATTCAATCTATCGGTGCTGCTTCGGGAGCAGTTGTCGCAGGTGCGATTTTTACTATTCCGGCGATATATATTCTTAATTTGCATGCAGACTTCTTTAAAATATTTTTAGCGTCGTTATTCGGCGGAATACTCGGTATACTTTTCCTGATACCATTTAGAAAATATTTTGTCAGCGATATGCATGGTAAATACCCCTTCCCTGAAGCAACCGCAACTACCGAAGTTCTTGTGGCCGGTGAAAAAGGCGGCAAGCAGGCGCTTGTTTTAATCACAAGCGGTATAATCGGCGGATTGTATGACTTTATAGTTGCCTCATTCGGATGGTGGAGCGAAGTTTTTTCCTCAAGAGTAGTTCCCTTCGGAGAGAAACTCGCCAGTGAAACAAAGATGGTATTCAAGATAGATATCGGCGCCGCGGTTACAGGCCTTGGCTACATCGTCGGGCTTAAATATGCAGCGATTATTTGTGCTGGTTCCTTTGTTTCATGGTATCTGCTGATTCCTCTTGTATCATATTTCGGGCAGGGATTGGCAAGCCCCATGGGAGCAAATGTAACCCTGTTGATTAAAGATATGTCGCCCGAACAGATTTTCAGCAATTATGTTCGTCATATCGGAATCGGCGGAATTGCAATGGCTGGCGTCATAGGAATTATTCGTTCCTCAAAAGTAATTGCATCTGCATTCTCAATTGCTGCGAAAGAAATTTTCAGCGTGAAGAAAGCTGTTGAAGACAAGCTGAGAACTCACCGCGATATGACAATGAAAGTTATAGCAACCGGGATAGTTTTAACTGCAATTGCAATATTTATTTTCTTCTATTTAGGTGTTGTTAATACTTTTACTTATGCTTTAATCGGACTGCTTATTGTATTGATCATTTCTTTCTTATTCACAACGGTTGCAGCAACGGCAATTGCTATTGTCGGAACAAACCCGGTTTCCGGTATGACGTTGATGACATTGATACTGTCTTCGGTGATACTTGTATCTGTCGGTTTAAGCGGAACATACGGAATGGTTGCTGCTTTGCTAATCGGCGGTGTCGTTTGTACGGCACTTTCCATGGCAGGTTCTTTTATTACAGATTTAAAAATCGGTTACTGGATTGGTTCATCTCCATATAAACAGGAAAGATGGAAATTTTTAGGCGCATTGGTTTCGGCTGCAACAGTGGGAGTTGTAATTTTACTTCTCAACAAAACTTACGGCTTTACAGGTCCCGAAGCTTTAGTTGCACCGCAGGCAAATGCAATGGCAGCAGTTATTCAGCCTTTAATGGCAAACCAGCCTGCACCCTGGATGCTTTACATCGTCGGTGCATTGCTTGCATTGGTTTTAACTATGATAGATGTTTCGGCACTTGCATTTGCTCTCGGAATGTATATTCCGCTGCAACTTAACACTCCTCTATTGGTCGGCGGCTTGATTGCTCATTTCGTTTCAACAAGAAGCAAAGATGAAAAGCTCAATAATGCAAGAAGAGAAAGAGGAACGTTGATTGCTTCCGGTTTTATTGCCGGCGGAGCTTTAATGGGTGTAGTTAGTGCATTTTTAAGATACGAAGGATTTAACTGGGTAAACGTAGAATGGCAGGAATCTCATTCAGCCGAGTTGCTGGCTATAATTATGTTTGCGGCTTTGTGTGTTTATATGATCTGGGATTCTATGAGAGGTAAAGTAGAAGAATAAAAAAAAATAAAATTGAATAATTTTAAGACTGCCGTTTTAATGCGGCAGTCTTTTTTTTGCTTGAATTTTTTAAAAGAAGAGTTTTTTTCTTGTCTTACGCACCGGTACACCCAAATTCATAGAGAAAATTTCCTTTTTATTAAAAATTATGCGGAGGTCAGGAGAAGGACTTTTTTGTCTAACAAACTCATTTCATTACTTTCGGATTAAAATAAATGCTTCACACCGTGTAATAAAATTTTGATTGAGATTTTAAATATAATACTATATGTTGCAATTGATTTTATGGATTCACCCTTAAGCAGCTTGTATTTATTCAGGTTTGGGGCTGACTAAAAATTTAAGTGGTGTAGGCTAAGCAGTAATAACCGCAAAAATATTTTATCAATGAACTTATTTAGGAGTATTATACTTATTATAATTTTTTTTAAAGCGCATCTAATTTCCTAAAATATTTGGCGAATAAAAAAAGGATACAAACCTATTAGTAGATTCTGCAATGGTGTGTGAAAATCGACCTTAAAGAGGTTGGAAATGGTACTCAGCGGATATGAAAATTGGAAAGTTAGCCCGGGTGCATTAAGCTTTGCGGAAGCAGCGAAACATTTGATTGATTCCGACAATTGGTTATTTGAAAAAATTAAAAACCCGGAAATTAAATCAATTGAAACAGAAACCGCTCATATAAAAAGCTGCAGCAGAGATAGATATAAAAAATTAATAAATGATCTCGAGGATTTACTGTAAATAAAAATAACGCTAATAAATAATTTTGATGAGAATCAGCTGAATACAATGATATTCGACGACAGGTTCGATTCCGATGTAAGCATTGCATGGATAATTTTACGCGGAAATTTGGACCATGAAATTCATCACCGCGGACAGATTGCTGCATATATAAGAGTTTTAAAAGATAAAAATTTAATTGAATGAAAAATTTTTACGATCTATTCATTACATAAAATATTCCGGAGAACTAAATGTTTAGATCAGCCGTTTGCTTAATAATTTTTTTGTTTTCATCTAATACTTTTTTTGCCCAGGATTCTTTAGACAGCCTCATGTTCAAGTACGGGTGGAAATTCTGGAATCAAAATGAAATCATTTTTGTACAGGGAAGACGTTGTGATGCCTACGGCGACAAGTTAAACAAAATCTATGATGAATGGAGACGTAATCCTAAGCTTATCGTAAAATATGAAGATCAGCTCGACTTATCCGATTTGACAAATCATTTAAACTTCTTCGGTCCTATAAAATCGTATGAACATTTGGCAAAATATTTACCCTCCGCTGTAATTATAACAAAGAACGGATTTAAGTTAGGGCCTTATACATTTAATGATTCTTTAGATGCAATCAGCTTGATCTCATCCGAATGTAATCGTCGATTTCAAATTGGTAATTCGTTCGAAGCAGCGCTATCCTTATGGACGACATTCCAGGATATTAGTCAATACATGATTATGCAAAATTATGCCATAACCCATCACGGATTTTTAAATAATGATAAATTCGACAAAGACAGACATTATGATGTTGCTGCGCTGAGAAATAAAAACTTAAAGAAATTCGAAACAAAATATTATACATTTTATTATGATCCCGCCATTTTCATCAAGAATCAAAATATCGACAGCTTATTTTCTAATGAAGATGCAAAATTAAACAATGTTATAAAGATATTGCACTTTAAATATCCCAAAAGAAAAATCCAATGCTTTTTGTATAAAGATCTTAAACAGAAATATTATATGTCTGCAACACCCGGCTTTGGAAATCCTTTTCCTATGGCATACCAAAATCATTCGGTTGGGTTCGGCCCGGTGGAACATGAAAGCATTCATATTTTAATGGGAAAAGCTTCCACATTATTTTCTGAGGGTATTGTTGGATATTACTATTCGACAATAGACAGCATGGAATGGAAAAGGAATAAAGCAATCGTTTCGCAGCATTCCGGCTTCTCAATGAAAGGTTTTTTAACTAGTTCCAACGATTTTGATTTTTCTCAGTTATCTTATGCAGCGTCGGCATTTTTTGCAAAATATTTAATCGATACTTACGGAATCGACAAGTTTAAGTCAATTAGCTCATATACGGATCTAAAAAAAGGATTTAAAGAAGTATATAATAAAACTTTTGATGAAATTGCCGAAGGATGGGATAAATATTATCAAAAAAACAAAATTAAATTGGGGCCGGAAAGAGAAATAATTTTCAAAGTAATTGCAGAGAATATCCCCGACACTTCCTCCGTTTATATTACAGGAGACAATTCACTGCTCGGGGAGTGGAATCCGGCGTCCATAAAATTGACAAAACAACGCAATGATACTTGGGTTAGAAAATTTAATTTCCCTGAAGGAACAATTTTATACTATAAAATAACACGCGGCAGCTGGGGTATGGAAGCTCTTGATGAAAAAGGAAATGTCCCGCCTAATTCCGTTTATGAAGTAAAAGACGATGATACAATAACAATTAAAATTAATAAGTGGAAAGATCAAAAATAAAGATTACGCAAATTTCGAAATCAATGCGGTAAAGGATATAGTCGTAGATAATACTTTTCAAATTTCACAATTCCTCATAATTTCAAACTGTGGAAGCCTATATCAACACGGAATTGAATTTAAATCAACAGCACATGTTAAATTGTTTGTTTGACATCCCCGACTATTATATCTATATTTGTAAGCTAAAATTTAAATATATCGCGGGGTGGAGCAATTGGTAGCTCGTCGGGCTCATAACCCGAAGGTTGTAGGTTCAAGTCCTACCCCCGCTACTAAAGAAAAGCTTGGTTCGAATCGAGTCAAGCTTTTTTTACTTTTAGAATATAAAAACATATTATATTTATGTAATTCAAAGCAAAGAGGGCTATCTCTACAAGGGAATGACTGAAGACTTGATATTTCGGCTTAAACAACATAATGATAAATCGCTTTCATTCTGGACGAAAAGAGGAACAGACTGGGAATTAGTTTATACTGAAGAATTTGAAAGCAAAACTGAAGCATTAAAAAGAGAAAGATGGTTAAAAACAGGGGTTGGTTGAGAATATTTAACCAAGATTTTAAGCAAAAATAGGATTAACCCGAAGGTTGTAGGTTCAATCCGCCGTGGCGGACTACCCCCGCTACTAGAATTAAGAAAGCCGAAATTAAATTCGGCTTTTTTAGTTTTAAATCAAAAACGGTTATTTTAATGCTGAATAATACTTGTTATACTTTGTAAAAGCATGCGAGAAAATTCAGCAAAAACATTATTAAGAAGAATGAAGAAAATAGGAATAGCTTTCGGCGGCGGCGGCGCAAGGGGTTTGGCTCATATATCAATGATTGAAGTTTTAGAAGAACTTGGTTTAAAACCATCTATTATTTCAGGTACCAGTATAGGTGCAATTATAGGTGTGTTTTATGCAGCAGGATACTCATCTCAAGAAATGAAAGCGATGTTAAACCGCTTACTTTTTCCAAGAAACGATAAACCGTTCGATTTTCTCTGGAAATCGGATCTTGTAAAAATGTTTTCTATGTTTGATCCGCAGTTTTTTAAAAGCGGACTAATGAAGGGTGATAGATTTTATAAATTTCTACAGGCAGAACTTGGCACCGAAACTTTTGAAGAACTGAAAATACCTTTAAAGATAGTGGCAACAGATTATTGGGAGAAACAAGAAGTTATATTCGATAAAGGGAAATTATTACCTGCAATAAGAGCAAGTTATTCTTTACCGGGATTATTAAGTCCGGTTAAAATTAAAAATAGGATTTTGATCGACGGCGGAGTAGTTAACCCGCTTCCTTTTGATATTTTATTAAATGATTGCAACATTACGGTTGCTATAGATATTACGGCATATAGAACAAGCAATGGAAAAGAATATCCTCCTACTTTTGAATCGGTTTTCACAACCTATCAAATAATGCAGAACTCAATAAATCAGCAAAAGATGAAATTTATAAAGCCCGATATTTATATCAGGCCGGAAATTTATGATGTACGTGTTTTCGATTTTTCCAAGCATGAATCGATATTTAAACAATCGGAAACTGCAAAAGAAAAATTAAAGAGGGAACTGGAAAAACTAATGATTATTGAACCAAAACCTGCCGGGTTGTAGGTTCAATCCGCCGCGGCGGACTACCCCCGCTACTAAAAAAGCTTGGTTCGAATTGAATCAAGCTTTTTTATTTCTACTCAACCGGCAATCCCTCGAGCTTCATAATTTTCAGGGCATTTGTCGTCGGGCATGGGCCGGGATTTATATTATAATCAAAGACCATTTTTCCGTCCTTAATTTCTTCTTTAAAATGATAATTTTTTACTTTTGAAATTAAGTTTGAAAGTTTAATTAGCTCAAGATCATGAGTGGCTACCGTACCGGTTGCATTTGTCTGAGATAATTTTTTTATAAAAGCCGAGCTGCCCTTTAGTCTCTCGATATTATTCGTTCCTCTAAATATTTCATCAATCAAAAAGAAAACGGGAATTTCCGATTCCTCAATTTCAGTTAATAATGATTTTAATCTTCTAACTTCCGCGTAAAAATATGATATCCCGTCGATAACCGAATCGCTGACATTTATACAAGTGAATATTCTTAATGGAGAAACTTCAAATTGTTCTGCATTTGCAACGCTACCTGCATAAGCAAGCGAAAGGTTCATCCCTAAAGTCCGTACGAAAGTACTTTTGCCGGACATATTCGAACCGGTGATTATTGCAATTTCACCATCCGGGTTGAATGAAAAATCGTTGCAGACTTTGTTATCTTTTTTAATTAACGGATGGCCTAAATTTTTTCCTGATAAAACAATTTTCTTCTTATTTCCGGCTTCGGTTATTTTAGGGAAATTATATTCCGGGTTGAGATAAGCAAAATTAGCAAGAGAAGAAAGTGTTTCAAGCTTGTACCATGTTTCAAGCCAGTTTTTTATATGATCTGCAATAAGGTTTTTATACTTTATTAATTTTGCATGGTAATAAAAATCAACCGGGAAAAATAACAATATCATAGTCCAAACAAACGGATTGCCTTTTCTTATCCTCAGCATTTCTATGGAATTTTTAATTTTATTTATAAAAAAAGACGGTTTCTTATTAGAATTTAAAAATGGGACACAGATCTTGTGCAGCCGTGAATCTTTATGATATTTATATTTTTCGAGGAAGTCAAAAACGTTCTGCAGTTTTCCTAATTCATCCGAAAGAAATTTCGATTCGTTTGCTAAATTGCTTTGGTCTTTATTTCCCTGGTGAAATAAAATTATGTAAAGAAAGGTTGTAATCAACCAGTAATCGTTAAGAATCCCTGCAATAGACAAGGCGATAAGAAGAGCGTTAACCGGTGCCAAAACTATCAATACCCCATAAATTATCTTAAATGATTTTTTCAGGTATTCTTTTTCATTTAATAGTGTTAAGAGTTCATCCCCGCTAAATTTAAGTTTTGAGAATAAAACCGAATTCAATGTAAGTTTATCTCTGAACTTTGCCAGAGGAATCATTTCGGAAATTAGTTTTTGTCTTTCGGAAATTTCCGCCGGAACCGGACTTTTAATATTCAGCAAATCTCTGAGAAGATTTGTCGCTTGAATTGATGTACTTGTATTTATCAGCTGATGTAAAGATTCATCTCCGGCAAGATTAAGATCTCTTTCAATCGGATTTATTTTTTCACTTCCGGAATAATCTATTTTCGGAATTTTGTCCCAATCGAGATTTAGTCTCGCAATATGAGTTTCTTTAATTTTAATCCATACATCTAATTTTCTAATCCCGTTATCAAGCTTACCGTGAAAATGCGCAACAACAGCCAAAATCAACAGCCAAAATACAAATGAGATTAAAGTTGCTAAACCGGATGAGGTAAAAAA
>CAZKUR010000030.1:0-4951 GCA_964556005.1 uncultured Ignavibacteriaceae bacterium
AATTGCATTGTTGAAAGAAACAATAAAAATTATTTATGAAAAGCCGCTAAAAATAATCTTAATATTTTATTAATTTTTACCGATACAATTAAGAATGGAAAATTAATATGGGAAAAGAAATAAAAATTTGGTTTGATAAAGAAGGAGACTATCTCGAAGTAATATTTGAGAAAAAAGAAGGTTACTTTAAAGAAACCGATAATGATGCAGTAATGGAAAAAGTAGATGATAAAGGTAATATATTAGGATTCTCAATTCTCAAAGTTAGTGATATTAAAAACCTGCCCCTCTCTATTTCTTTGAAAAGTAGTGCGGCTTAAGTTTAGGAGCGGACCTCTACTCGCCATTCATTCTTTTAAGTTCTTATAGAAACTAATAATAGTATTGAATTTTTTAATTTAAATCCACATTGGTCATCCCATTAATATCTATGTTAAATATAAAATCACAGATTAATTGATAATTATACAGTGTATTCATCCTAAAATTTAGTTCCCAAATGCTCTTTTCTATCATTACCATAGTCCACAATAATATAAAAGACATTGAGGCATGCATTAAATCTGTTCTCAATCAATCATTTAAAGATATTGAATTTATTATAATCGATGGCGGCTCGGTAGATGGAACTCTAAATATAATTAAAAAATATGAATCTAAAATTAAGTCTGAACTAAAAAATTTTGTTTTAATCAGCGAACCGGATGATGGGATTTATGACGCCTTAAACAAAGGTATAAAACAATCTTCCGGTGAAGTAATTGGTTTTCTTCATTCCGATGACATATATCCCAATAACGATGTGCTCAATAATGTAGCAAGCGCATTTGAAAAAAATAAAACCGACAGTTTATACGGAGATCTCGAATATGTTGATAAGGTTAATACATATAAAATAATTCGCAAATGGAAATCGGGTGAATTTTCCGATAAAAAAATTAAATCCGGCTGGATGCCTCCCCATCCCGCTTTATTTATTAAAAAAGAAATTTATGAAAAGTACGGTCTGTATAATACGTTATACAAAATATCTTCCGATTACGACATGATATTACGGTTGTTATTTAAAAACAAAATTTCAACTTTTTATGTTCCCGAGGTATTGGTTAAAATGAGGGTAGGGGGGCAGAGCAATAAAAGTATTCCAAACATCATTCAAAAGAGCATGGAGGACTATTCGGCATTAAAAAGTAATCAAATCAAATTTCCCCTTAAAGCTCTTCTATATAAAAATATATCCAAACTCCCTCAATTCTTTCTAAAATAATTAACTCACCTTACGCAATCAACAACCTTTGTAATGATGGAAAATTTAAGACAATTCCAATATTCCATTTCTCCAATATTCCAGGGTTTGCGTAACATGAGTAATTAATATATTTCTTGAGGGTAATATAAAAGCGGTAAGAACCTTACCAATGCAGTGTAAATCTTATGAACTAAATTTGCAAACACAAAAAAAATATTATTGACTTTTAATATTCCTCCTGTTTAGTAAAAATAATAAGATATGTATGCCTATTATTTTTCGTTTGTACTTTCGGTCATTTTTTATTCAAGATTTGTGTAACCTATTGATGTAAAAGTGAAGGTTTATAATTTGACTGTTACATTGGTTCTATGGTTTAATATTGCCAGTCTAACTTTAAAATTTTTAGTCCCAATCTTTTTTTCTGGTCTCTACAATTTGTTTATGGGATTCTCCTCTTTTGTCTATTGTTTCTCTAATAATATTAACAGTTATATCTTTTATATTTTTGTCGTCTTTACCTTGTGGAATATCGGTTTCTTCCAGCAATCGCTTCTCAAGCCTCGTTATTATTAATAGCAGTTCTTTTTTTGACAGGTCACTGTAGTCTTTTCTTTCGAATGCATCCCATGCCTTATTAAGAGCTTGAGCAAACCTGTTTATTCGGTCCTGTTTTGCTACCTTATATTTCTCAAGTACTTCTTCATAATGTTGCTCTTTTAACACTTCGATTTCATTGGCATACTCATAATCCCAGTTTATTAATGTTGGTTTTGAAGTATGGATTCTTTTTGAGATCTTATCGAATGATAAACCTTGCGCTCTTAATTCGATAAATTTTTCTCTGGTTTTTTGGTCTTTCATTCTATCCCTTATTTTATTATGGAAAATATATGTTATTGGAAAATCAATATAACAATTCTGGTAAATTTTTGGTAAACTTTTGGTAAAAAAAACAAAAAATAGCACGGTCATTTCATGATCAGTTTCATCATTATCAGGATATCTGAATTGAATTAAAGCAATCTTTGGTTTTAATGCAAAAGGAGATCACTTAGCTTCGCTACTAATTGCAAATAGGTATGGAATAAGTAAAAAGTAGCAGTCATTACGAATCCCGATTCACCTGTCATCACGCAGTATCGGGATGAAGTCCGATTTCAATATCGAAATCGAGATCTCGCCTAAAAGGCGGATAATCTCAGTTTATGAAAAAAATAACGGTGAGATTGCTTCACTTGATGACTCGTTACTAATGACATGATAAGTAGTGAATAAAAAAAAATCAGTCATTACGAGCCCGACCTCAAATTGTTATACATTTACAGGTCGGGCGAAGTAATCTCTTATCCTGTTAAAATAAAAGGATGTATTGTCCGCCTAAGGGCGCGACCTCGTCTTTGACGGGCTAAAGCGGGCTTCACCTAACTTGCCGATGAAATGTAAAGTGAAGTTAGGTCCGCAATGACGAATAATGATTTTTCATTTTTATAAGAGGTAGTTAACAATTCAGTAGTGAAATTTTTCATCCATTTGATTAATAAAAACAAAGTCTTTTTCGATAACTACTGATGACAAAATTACTTTTTGGCCACCCAAATTGGATAGGATTAATATTTAAGAAAACCCAAAATATTTGAGTGGTTTTTCCCCTGCCAACGGCAGTCATGTTAAATATTTTTACTTTATGCAGCATCAAAATTCTAAAAAGAAAATTTCTTTTATATACTTTTTATTCGGAATAATACTTTACTTATTAATTGTTGTACTAATCTGGCCCCACAGAACATTTTATGATGACGAATTATTAAACCTTTCAATTATAAGCAAATATGATTTTGCTTCTCTTATAAAATTTATTTCTCGTTTCGATTATCATCCTCCCGGTCAATATATAATTAACAAAATATTTTACAGCTTATTCGGTACAAATGAATGGCTCCTTTCATTGCCTTCGCTTATATCCACAGGTTTAACAGCAGGTTTAATCGGCGTAATTCTTTACGAAATAACATCTAAAAAATTAATCGGGTGGATTGGTTTAATTCTGTGTGTATTTAATCCGTTAATTCTAATGTGGGGTTATTCGATCAGATGGTACCCGGTTTGGACATTCCTTTCTTTACTTTCAATTTATTTAGTATTTAAATATTGGTTAAAAGATTCACTTGTTCTTTTATCTCTTTCTAGTTTTCTTATTATACTTGGTCTTTATATTAATTATCTAACCTTTATAGTAATATTTTCGATTCTATTTTTATCCGTAATCTTTAATTCAGTATTAACCCGTTCCTTTAGTTTCAAAAATATTTTCGGAGGTTATTTCGCAAAATCATTTAAAAGCTTAATTATTGTATTTATACTTTTTCTTCCGTGGGTTGGAAGCTTTATAAATCATCTAACTAATTTTTTATCTCAAAAAAATATTACTTCGCATAATATTGTTTCTGCCGGGGGATTATCATCAGCGGGATATTTTTTATATACGGTATTTATTGGTCCTTCATCTTTTCCCTGGAATAACCTCACGCTAATATTTATCGCATTAGCTGTCATTTCTTTCTCCGGCATATTTATTATGCTAATTAGGCAGGGAATCATAAGAAGGATTCTTAATAAAATTAAATTTACAATAAACTCAAAAAATGATTTATCCGGGAAAATAATTTTCTTTTGGCTGATAATTGCTTCTGTAATTTTCATATTATTTTTAATTTATTCCATTTTGATAAAAAGTTTCAACAGTGATGCGTATTTGTTAATTCCGTTTTTAATTGTTTTGATCGTTGTTTGTATAAGTTTTTATTTTCTAAAATATCATAATAAGTTTAATAAGCTTACTAAATATTTTATTATATCTTTTTTATCTGCTTTTTTAGTGCTTTGGATAATTGGGGATTATAATATTGTGCAAAAAATTCATTTGCATAAGATGGGTTTATCCGATCCGGTTTTAGAGACGATTAATATCGTAAATAATGAAGCAGGAGTATCGTCAAAATCTGCTATTGTAATTACTACCAATCCGGTTATTACATTTTACTTGATGAAAGAAGATAATCAAAATATTTTGCTTCTTTCACCTTATAAAAAGCTTTATCAAAATATTTTCAGAAATTCAACAAAAGATTTAGATACTGTTTCACATGACCGGCTCAATTTTAATATAATTTTCATTGATACATATTTGGGATACCTGATGCCTTATCAAAGGGAATACGGTAAATTATTTAAATATATAAAAGAAAATGGACAGCTTTTAAGTTCTCCCCGGTTTTTGAATAATGATTTTGATTATAAAATGAAAAGTTTAATTTTCCCGGATGAGGAACTTGTAAAGTGGAGAATTAAGATTTTTTATTTTAAACCGATAATTAAATGGAATATGGTTAAATTATTAGCTGTAGAAAATTGGCGGAAATCTCTTTAATAAATTGCTTCTCCTAAAGTATGTCAAAGGGTACGCTGATAACGAAATAACTACCGGTTTTAATTGAATAGTAATAATCACAATTTATTGCTATTTTTTCTCAGTTTAATACATATTTTATTATATTATCATTAGATATTCCTTGTATTTTTCTTGTGGTAAGGTATTACCCTTCCAAATTTCTTTCAAATAAAAATTTTATCACAACCTGAAGGCCTTATGCTCTATTTGCTAATATTTTTTTCAAGTCTTACTTTAGCGCTTTTTGCAAC
>CAZKUR010000030.1:5051-24128 GCA_964556005.1 uncultured Ignavibacteriaceae bacterium
TTATGCTCTATTTGCTAATATTTTTTTCAAGTCTTACTTTAGCGCTTTTTGCAACACCCTATGTAATAGAAAAATTTAAAAGGCTGAAAATTGTAGATAATCCCGCAGAGAGAAAAATACATAGTAAAGCAATTCCCAGCATGGGAGGAATAATAATATACATTATTACAGTTATTATATTTTTAAGCTATACTTCCGATCTTTACTCGGTTAGAATTATCATTCTTTCTTCAATCATAATAATTATTTGCGGGGTGTTTGACGATATGGTCGGGCTAAGCTGGTGGATGAAATTTATTCTTCAGACTGTAGCAACTTTAGGCATTATAATTTATCTTCTGCCGAAAATTAAGGGAATTGAATTAGCAGGATTTTATTTGCCGGGAATCTGGGGTTATCTTCTTCTGCTCGTTTTTATGGTTGGAGTGATAAATTCAATTAACCTTATGGATGGAATGGATGGGCTTGTTGGTGGTTTTTCATTGTTGGTGTTTCTATTAATTTTTAGTCTTGCATACATGTACCGCAACGATACGCTGATGATTTTAACGGCGGCGCTCGCTGGAAGTACGCTTGGTTTCTTGAGATTTAATGCTTTCCCGGCAAGAATTTTTTTGGGCGATACCGGTTCATTAATGCTTGGCTTTTTCCTAATAGTATCCGCTATTTTTTTAACACTTGATATCAATAACGGAATCTTGGATTTGACTTTCCCTATTATTCTTTTCGGCGTTCCTGTAATAGATACTTTGAAAGTAATGTTACTTAGAATTTTTCGCGGACGTCATCCCTTCTTGCCTGATAAAACTCATCTTCATCATGTGATATTTGGAAGTAATGTAAAACATAAAACAACCGTTTTTATAATTCATTCTTTTACCCTTCTCTTTTTGATGACGGCTTTCTATTATGTTAAAACTTCGGAAAAGTTTTCGATAGTTATTTTTGTAATAATTTCAGCAGTACTGCTTTCTGTTAAACCTTTAATGGCACTGTTAAAAGACTCGATAATACATAAAATTTATGCTTTCGAAAGAGACAATATGCCGACTTTCATAATGAGCTTTTACAGAAAGTACTATGTCTCGATATCTATTTTCTTTTTATCAATCCTTTTTATTTTTTTAATCCCTGGAAGTACACGGATTGGGCACCAGGTAATCTTATTCTTTATATTAGCTTTATTAGTGATGCTCATTATATCGGTTTATCAGAATTTGCAGTCTAAATTATTCAGTGAGATATATGTCCTTATTAATGCAGCTATCTTCTTCGGGGTTACTAACTTATCTTATCCGCTTATATCAACTTTGTCAATTGACCAGCATGTGATAACACTTGTGGTAAGAATCAGCTTCGTATCTTTAGCTTTACTGATTTCCTTTTTCGTACTTACAAGAGACCGGTTGGTCAAATTAAAGGGATCATTCTTAACTGCAATAGATTTAATATTTCTGTTGATGATATCGCTTCTGGTGATAGTTCAAAGTTTTATAAAAACGCCGCAGATGAATTTTATCGGCGCCAACCTTGTTCTTGGATTCGTTGCTTACCTTAGTTACAAAATTGTCTCTTATTTTAACATAAGGTTCTCAAGATTATTGTTTTACCTTTCGTTTATAATCCCTTTGTTTTCGTTTATATTAATATATTTTACCTAAGCATGAAGCATTCCTTTCGCCGTGCCGCACGTTCCGGTATTCATTTAATTTCATTCTTAATTTTATTTCTCATCCAAATTCAGGGAAATGCTCAAACAGTTTACCAGCCGGTCACTTCGGATATTTATCAATACCTCGAAAGGTTATCGATTAAAGGAATAATTGATTATCATAATGAAGTTAAGCCTATTGCACGCACTGAAATTGCAAAATTTCTCTTAGAGGCTGAAGAAAAAGATTCTCGCTTAACAAGATTGGAAAAGGAACAACTGGAATTCTACATAAAAGATTATGCTGACGAAATCGATTTTATAAACAGCAGAATGCATTATAATTTACCTGCATCAGATTTTTTCTCTTCCCGGCGAACAGGAAGATTTAGATTATATGATTACCGTGATTCTTCATTTTCTATTTATGTCGATCCGGTACTGGGAATTGAAGCAGGAAAAGTAAGCGGTTCGTCTTTAACGCATAGATGGAACGGCGCAGCGCTTTATGGATATTATAAAAAAAATTGGGGATTTAGTTTAAATGCTTACGACAATGAAGAAATAGGGGATAATATCGATATTACACGATCTCTTACTCCTAAGCCCGGAATAGTATTAACAAAAACAGGTAAAAACAGTATTCAATATGATGAAGTCAATGCCCAATTTAATTATTCATGGAGTTCAGGAGTAGTTTCAATTGGTAAATATTATTTGAACTGGGGAAGTGGCCGGAGCGGTCAGCTTATTTTTTCTGATAAAGCACCTTCGTTTCCTTTAATCAGGTTCGATTTTTCACCTGTCCATTGGCTTCGTTTTACATACTTTCATGGATTACTAAATTCCGAGATTCTCGATTCAAGTACGATACGTTATACAAACGTTCAGGGCCGTCCTTCATTTCTTGCAATACCAAAATTTATTGCGGCACATATGCTTTCGGTTGATATTAAAGAGAACCTTACTTTATCGGTGGGTGAATCAATTGTTTACAGCGATAGATTTCAGCCGGCTTTTTTAATCCCGGTTTTATTCTTTAAAATCGCTGATCACTATCTCTCAGTGGATAACGGCAGTACGACGGGAAACTCGCAAATCTTTGCTGATCTATATTATAAAAACAGTTCTCTGAAAACCAAATTTTATTCAACACTTTTTATAGATGAACTTTCCTTAGAAAGCATATTTAAGGGAGGTAATCTTTCAGCTATAGCATATACACTTGGATTTGAAACGGTAGATCCTGTTATTAATAATTCTTCCTTTGTTCTGGAATATACAAGGATAAATCCTTTCGTATATATGAATAGTAATAATGCGCAGCTTTATACAAACCGGTATTACCAGTTGGGTCACTGGATAGGCAGCAACGGGGATCAAGTTTATATTTCATACGAACACAGATTCATGCGCGGTTTGTATGCAAAAGTTTCGGCAGATTATATTCGTAAAGGCCAGAAAGAGTTGCCCGAACAGCAGTACGAATTGCCTTATCCGTCTTTCTTATATGGTGCTAAGAAAAAAGTTAAGGATATAACTTTTGAAGTTGGCTGCGAACCTCTTCACACACTTTTCCTAAAAGCAAATTACCAATTTTCTGATATTTCAGATGAAGACCCGGCGAGAACTCCGGCGTTTATGCTCGGGAAGAAAAGCTCATTCGGTATTTCAATATCATATGGTTTATAAAAGTAGAATAATATTTATAAATTAGTACAATAAAATAAAATTATTTCAAGGTATGAAAGGTATTATACTTGCCGGCGGTAATGGTTCAAGACTTTACCCCGTAACAAAAATTTACAGTAAACAGTTAACTTTAATTTACGATAAGCCTTTGATTTATTACCCGCTTTCAATTTTGATGCTGGGTAAAATTAAAGATATACTTATTATATCCAATTTGGAAACCATTCCGTTGTACAAGCAGTTGTTTGGCGACGGTTCTCATTTGGGGCTTAACATATCTTACAAAGTCCAAATGGCACCGAATGGAATTGCTGAAGCATTTATACTTGGTGAAGAATTTATCGGAAGCGACTCTGTTACGCTTATACTTGGCGACAATATTTTTTATGGTGATTTGAATTTTTTTTATTCTGCATTGAACCTTAAAAAAGGTGCAGTCATTTTCGGCTACCAGGTAACTGATCCGCAACGATACGGTATAGTAGAGTTTAATAAAATTGGAAAAGCTGTTTCAATCGAGGAAAAACCCCTGAAGCCGAAATCGCATTTTGCTGTTCCCGGCCTTTATATTTATGATAATAAAGTAGTGGGAATTTCTAAAAATCTTAAACCTTCAGGTCGTGGCGAACTGGAAATAACCGATGTCAACAGGAAATATCTGGAATGCGGCGAATTGTCCGTTGTTAAAGTCGGAAGAGGTGTTGCATGGCTTGATACCGGGACACCGGAAGCATTACTCCAAGCTTCTAATTTTTTCGGTGTAATCGAAGACAGGCAGGGTTTGAAAGTTGCATGTATTGAGGAAATCGCTTATAGAATGAAGTTTATTGATAAAAAGAAATTCGAGGATTTAATTAATAATATGCCGGTCTCAATGTACCGGGAGTACCTGGAAAGATTTTTAAACGATTTGAATGACCATTAAAGATGACCGTAGAAGAATTAAATATTAAAGGACTATTAAGAATACAACCCGATGTTTTCGAAGATGAAAGAGGATATTTCTTTGAGTCTTTCAATACCAATAATTATGATAAGTACGGTATTAAAGAATACTTCGTACAAAATAATCTTTCCAAATCCGTTAAACGTACTATACGGGGGTTACACTATCAGATTGGTGAAAGGGCTCAAGGAAAATTATGTTTTGTAATATCCGGCAGTGTACTTGATGTTGCCGTTGATATCCGTTTCAACTCGCCAACTTTCGGGAAATATTATTCGGAAATCCTTTCGGAAGAAAACCATACCCAGCTTTGGATTCCTTCCGGTTTTGCACATGGATTTTCTGTTTTGTCTGAAAGAGCGATTTTCTATTATAAGTGTACACAGGTTTACAGCAAGCAGCATGAAAGAGCTATAAAGTACGATGATCCTGATTTGAATATCGATTGGATGATAGATAATCCTATTGTTTCCGAAAAAGATTCAAAAGCAAAATTTTTTAAAGATATTGAACATGATTTTGTATTACAAGTTGAAGGAAGTTGAATTAGGAATCGAGTATTTACTTAATCAGGCGTCCATGCTATCTTGCATCTATTCAAACTCATTCCCATCATAAATTATTTATATAAAAAAATTCAACATAAAGAATAATAGAATGGAAATATCTTACTTGTACTGTTTCCCTCTTCATTCATTTATTACTAATTTTCAATTATAATTATTTTTCATTTTAAGGAACATTGATGAAAGTACCATTATTAGATTTAAAGCCGCAGTATAATTCATTAAAAAAAGAATTGGATGAGGCATTATTGAAAGTTGCGGAATCACAGTATTTCATTTTAGGCCCCGAAGTTGAAATCATGGAGAAGGAATTGTGCAGTTACTTAAATTGTAAACATGCAATTGGCGTTTCTTCAGGAACCGATGCTTTGTTAATAGCATTAATGACGATTGGAATTCAGCCGGGCGACCAGGTAATTCTGCCGTCATATTCCTTCTTCGCTACAGCGGGAGTAGTTTCAAGATTGAATGCAGTACCCGTATTTGTGGACAGCGACCCGGTAACTTTTAACATTGATACAAAAAAAATTGAAAGTAAAATAAACAGCAAAACAAAAGCAATTATCCCGGTTCATCTATTTGGCCAGAGCTGCGAGATGGATGATATAAAAGCTATTGCAAAAAAACATAAACTATTCGTGATAGAAGATGCAGCGCAAGCAATAGGTACACAATATAAAGACAATAAATTTGTGGGAACTATCGGAGATATAGGTTGCTTTTCTTTCTTCCCAAGTAAAAATTTAGGATGCTTCGGCGACGGCGGATTAGTGACAACTAACGACGATGAATTAGCTGAAAAATTATATATGATGCGCGTTCACGGAATGAAGCCTAAGTATTATCACAAATTAATAGGCGGAAATTTTAGGCTCGATGCCATACAGGCAGCAGTTATCAGAGTTAAACTTCCTCATCTAAATTCATGGTCAGCTAAAAGAAGAGAAAATGCCGAAACTTATAACGAAATGTTTATTAAAAAAGGATTAACCGAGGAAACTGGAAAAATTAAATTCGATACAAAGAATAAAGTACTTATCCCAAAGGCCGTTTATAAACCGGATTCCACGGAGAAAGAACCGCATAATTATCATATTTATAACCAGTATATAATTCGTACAGAAAATAGAGATGAGTTAAGAAAGTTCTTAGCAGGGAATGAAATCGCATCAGAAATTTATTACCCGGTTCCGTTTCATCTGCAGGAATGTTTCAAAGAATTAGGCTATGTTAAAGGTGATTTTCCTGTTGCAGAAGAATCGGCAAACACAAGTATTGCCTTGCCCATTTACCCTGAATTGAGTAAAGAACAGATTGGTTTTGTTGTGGATAAAATAAGTGAATTTGCTAGGTAATAATTTAATGCATTTATGCATGGTTGAATGATGGTTCATGTGGAGTAATACAATTTAACTAGAACATTCAGTCATTCATCCATTCAACAAATCATAATAAAATAATCATTAAATTTTAGTTTTGTAGATGGATTTAAAATCAAAAAAAATTTACATCGCCGGACACACCGGCATGGTCGGCTCGGCAATTACAAGGAGACTCGAAGCTTCGGGGTATAAAAATTTTGTATTCAAGCATGTTGATGAGTTAAATTTAATTAATCAAAAAGAGACTGAAAAATTTTTTGAGGATGAAAAACCTGCGGTAGTAATTGTTGCGGCTGCTAAAGTCGGCGGCATACTTGCAAATAATACATACAGGGCTGAATTTATTTATGATAACCTCATGATTGAAGCAAACGTTATAAATTCGGCTTATAAAAATGGTGTGGAAAAATTAATCTTTCTCGGAAGTTCCTGTATTTATCCCAAACTTGCACCGCAGCCGCTGAAAGAAGAATATTTATTATCCGATTATCTTGAGTACACTAATGAACCTTATGCCGTTGCTAAAATTGCAGGAATAAAATTATGTGAAAACTATTACAGGCAATACGGCAGTAACTTCTATTCGGTGATGCCGACAAATTTATTCGGGTTTAATGATAATTTTGATCTAAAAACTTCCCATGTTCTTCCAGCATTAATTAGAAAATTTCATGAAGCAAAGGTCAATAACTCTGCATCAGTAACAATCTGGGGAACCGGAAAACCGTTAAGAGAATTTCTTTTCGTGGATGATCTTGCTGAAGCTATTGTTTTCTTAATGGAAAAAATTGATGCTTCGAATTTGTATGGAAAAGGCATCTCCCATTTAAATATCGGAACAGGCAAAGATATTTCAATAAACGATCTTGCATCTCTCATCGCAGAAATAACAAGTTTTTCCGGTAAAATAATTTACGACAATTCAAAACCCGACGGAACTCCTCGAAAACTTATGGATGTCTCAAGGATAAATCAATTGGGATGGAAGTACTCGACTCCGCTTAAGGAAGGGATTGAAAAAACGTACCGGTGGTTCCTGGAACGACAAAATAATAAAAACTAATTTCATTTATTTGATGGATAGAGAATGTAAATTGTAGAAATTAGTAAGAATCACAAGCATGATTGCAAGGCTGCATGAATGCATGATTCAATTATTAGTTCTAAATATTTTTGATTAAAAAAGGGAGTAACCATGAGAGAATTATTAACCAGAAATAAAAATATAAACCGGGGGTTCAAGAATTTGGAAATATGGAAGCTTGCTATTGGATTATATAAAATTGTTGTTGAACTATTTAATAAAGGCTTAAAAATTTCATATAAAATAAGGGCACAGATCGAAGATTCCGCGTTATCTGTTTCCTCAAATATCGCAGAAGGTTATACAAGGCGCACCATAAAGGAAAATTTAAGATTTTATGAGATAGCCTTAAGCTCATTAGCAGAAAATTATTCGCAGTTATTTGCTCTAACTGCTGCTGGACAAATGTCTAAGGAAGAATTTCAATCGTACGATGATAAAATATATGAATTAGAAAATAAGCTGGTAAAAATGAATAAAAGTTTAATTGCAAAATTAGAATCTAAAAGTGATTGGAATGATGATTATAAATCTTAACCTATGATATAAATTTCATGCAGCCTTGCATTCATGCATAAAAAAATTTTAGTAATTATTACTAATTTTAAAATATAAATTTAATAAAATATAGAGTTCACATTTTGAAGAAAGCACTCATTACCGGTATTACCGGACAGGACGGCAGTTATTTAACTGAAATATTATTAGACAAAGGTTATGAAGTTCACGGTATTATCCGTCGAAGCAGTTCGTTTAATACAGGTAGAATCGACCATCTTTACAATAATCCGGCTATCTTAAATAAAAGAATGTTTCTGCATTACGGCGATCTCGTGGATACAAGCAATCTCAACCGTCTGCTTGAACAGGTTGAGCCCGACGAGATATATAATTTAGCTGCACAAAGCCACGTTAAAGTTTCATTTGAAGTGCCGGATTATACCGGGCAGGTAGATGCATTGGGAACTCTAAGATTTCTTGATGCAATAAGAGAAGTAGGATTAAGAAAAGTAAAATTTTATCAAGCTTCTACGAGCGAACTTTACGGGAAAGTACGCGAAGTTCCTCAAAATGAAGAAACGCCTTTTTATCCGCGTTCGCCTTACGGAGTTGCAAAACTTTACGGTTACTGGATAATTGTAAATTACAGGGAAGCTTACGGTATTTTTGCCTGCAACGGTATTTTGTTCAACCATGAATCGCCTAAAAGAGGCGAGACTTTCGTTTCCAGAAAAATTACCAGGGCAGCGTCAAGAATTGCCATCGGCGAACAGAGTGTCTTGCGCCTTGGAAATCTCGATGCTAAAAGAGACTGGGGTTATGCCCCGGAATACTGCGAAGGTATGTGGCTGATTCTTCAGCAGGATCAACCGGGTGATTACGTCCTTGCAACGGGCGAAACTCATTCTGTTAGAGAATTTGCAGAGCTTACTTTTAAGGAAATAGGAATTGAAATTGAATGGGAAGGCAGCGGAGAAAATGAAAATGGCATCATAAAAAAAATCGATTGGGATATAGCACGGAATCTTGTTGAACAAAAAGACTTTGAAAATAAGTACCGTTTTAATTTTACGGATAAATTAAAAGTAGGTGATACCGTAATTTCAATCGATCCTAATTATTACCGTCCCACAGAAGTTGATTTGCTGATAGGCAATCCGGCAAAAGCTGAAAAAGAATTGGGTTGGAAGGCTAAAACAAAATTCAGTGATTTAATAAAAGTAATGATAAAATCTGATCTCGACAAAGTTCTTACAAGGGGATATTAAAAGGTCAATTTAATTTTACGGCTTCTATAGATAATTACTACTATCGATATAAAAATTATAATCGATAAAACAAAAAGATATGGGAGTGTATTTATATCCGGCCTCAAATTAACTTTTGAAGTATTCCCGTCTAAGACAAAAGCTCCCCAATAATACGGATTTGCGGAATAATTTTTAATGAATCCGATTTTAGCCTGCCGCAATGCCTCAGCTTTGTTCAATCCTTTACTTAAATTTTCGTAGAATAAGCCCATAAACTGCGATGTATATTTATCGTTAACCTCCCACAAAGAAACTACAACACTTTTGGCCCCAGCTTCAAAAAAAGCTTTTGCCATTCCCAAAACTCCTTCCGATTCATCAACAACACCAAGCCCTGAATTGCAACTGCTTAACACAACAAGATCGCTGTTTAATTTAAGCTGGGCAACTTCGCTTGCTTCCAAAAAACCATCGTTATAAGGATCATAAGTGTTGGAAAAAAAGATAACCGGTTGATTATTGTGAAGAATCGAATGTGTCGATAGATGTATCAATTTGCTGTATGGTGCATCCTGTTTGAAATTAGTTTCCGTCGCATCATTCTTAACTAAAATTTTAGTCACATTTATTATGCTTCCTATTTTGGTGATTTCTTCCTCGGAGTATTTCAGCGGAAGCAGGGCAATGTTTCTCGAAATTACGGGAGAGTTTTCCAGCAGGCCCCGTCTTTCTGCAAACCCGGAAATGTGGGTATTGATTACCGGGTCTCCGACAATTAAAACTTTATTATCGTCTTTTAAATTATTCTGTTCCTGCTTAATGTACATCCCCGCAGAAGGCGTGTAAGATATATCGTAATCCTGAATTAAATAATGTTTGTTGGAATAATTATAAGCGCTTTCGTAGTTGTCGAAAGAAGTCACGAGGAACTCAAACGGGAAAGAAATAAAATCGATTGAAGGCGAAAATATTAATTTGTCGTTGTGCGGAATATCCTTTAACACCGGCTTAAGGAGTTTACTGTAAAAATCGAATGCAGCTTTTGTATTGAATGCAAATAAGTCATGGTTGTAATAAGATTTTGCAATATCGTGCGAATCATTGTAGTAGGGTGAAATTTGAGAAAGATACTTGAAAATTTGATCCTTTGTCAATTTGATTACGAAATGTTTAAAACTATCGTTTTTAATTAAAAAAATCACCGAGTTTTTAGGTGAAGAAAAAATCGATATAATATCTTCATTTCCTTTAAGCCCCTTCTGAATTTTATCGAGAGAATAATATTCGCGCATGTTTAGATAATTTCTCAGTTTAGGCTGTTTGGCAATTAAAGAATCTTTTAATTTTGCATATACCGTTTTAATTGAGTCGGTTTTATTCTTGCCGTAGATTCCGGAATGCACCATCCATTCGTATTCATAAATTTTCCTCAATTCGTTTTTATCTTGAAGTAAAGATTCAAGCTTGAGATTATTTAAATTTTGAATTGTACTCCTCGAACGCGATTTATCAAGAACGTTAAAAGCTTCGGTAAATTCTTTACGGTCAATTAGGAATTGTATATAAGAATCGTACACTTTATACTTGCTTGCGAAGTAAGATATCTGCACCTGCTCTTCATTGAAAAGAGGATAAGCGACGCTCTCAATTAATTTAATTGCATTTTTATAATATTTCCCTGCTGCTAAATTGAAGCCTGAATTTTCAAACAACTTTGCCAATTTATAATTGGCATCGATTTGAAGATTAAATTCATTTAACTCTTCACCTATTTTTAGAGCATCTTTATAACTCTCATCAGCCGCTACCAAATAATTTTCTTCCTTTAAAATATCTCCGCGAATCAGTCTTTCTTTTCCGGTTAGGTAAGTAAATCCTTGTCCCGAAGATATTTTGTCTGCTTTATCCAGAAGCCGCAATGCCTTTTTTACATCTTTACCTTTAAGATAAAACACCGCAAAGTCTGTTAACGCCGAAGCTTCCGTATAATAATCTTTGTACCTCGATGAAGTATCGACGGCTTTTTCAAAATAATATTTCGCATTGATTATGCTGTCGACACAAAAATATGTCATCCCTAATTTATAATAAGTATCTGCCGTTAAATAAGGATCGCCAAGATATCCACCAAGCGAATCTGCTGTTTTAAAATGATTGAGAGCGTTATAATAGCGGTCAAGATTAAAACTCAATATACCGAGTCCAATCTCTATATCAGCGGATAAAGACAGCTCTTTTATTTCGGATGCAATCTTTTTTGCCTCCCGGTAATATTTTAGTGCGTTCGCATAATTCGATAAGTTTGAATTCACATCTGCAATTCCAGTTAAGTTCAGCACCCTTGCCCTCTTATTTTCTGCAGAATAATTTAAGCCTTCTTTAAAATATTTTAATGCCGATTCATAATCGAAAAGCGACATATAAATTTTCCCGATATTGCCCGAAAGCAAGGCAAGACGCAGGCGGTTATTTATACTTTTAAAAATCTTGTAGCTTTTCTCATAGTTGTTTTTAGCTTCAATTAAATTATTTGTAAAAGAGTACGAAACTCCTAATTCGGATAATGCCGTTGCTTCCGTTTCCATATCATTAATGGATCCGGAGATTGAAATTGCTTTTTCAAATTTTTTACGAGCTGCTTTACTGTCGCCCGTCATATCCGTTATAATTCCCAAATTTATCAGGCTCTTTGCTTCATCCTGCTTATCGTTTATTTTCAGAGCTATATCGTATGATTTCTTATAAAAATTTTCCGCTTCTTTATATTTTCCGGATAAATAGTACAGCGATCCCTCAGCCGGGTAAAGTTTTGCTGTAAGCCACGGGTTATTATTCGAATGCCTGATTGCCGAATGTAAAATTTTAAGGGCTTTTGGATAATCGCCTAAATTTCTATAAGTATAAGAAATGTGAAAAAGAGGAAAAACATCTACCGAATCTTGCTTTACTATTTTCTGAAAATAACCAAGCGCTGACTGAAAATCTCCCTTCGTTGATTTTATAAGTCCGAAAACATAATTGGAATACAACACAGGAATTCTTTTATCCTTTTCAATATTAACCTCTAATGCGGAAGTTAAATTATTTGCATTTGCGGAAAAAACCAACTCGTCGTAATAAGGGAAAAAATCCGGTTTGTAATTTAAGCTAAAGCTGAGGGAATCATACATTGCCCTGAAGTTTTTCTGCTTCTTTAAGATGAGAGAATATAAATATGATTTTTGATAATTACCCGGCAGATCTGCAAGTAATTGGTTTCCCTGCGATGATGATATATCTGAATTGATTATATAGTTGGAAAAAGTTTCCAGCAGCGAGTTATTCCAGCCCTGAGCTTTGATAATTTTCTGAGTAGAGTCAATATTAATTATACCGTGCGGATTATCTGAATTCCGGCGGGAATGTTCTGTTCCGCTTGCACTTGCAAGCAGAAAAATAAATAAAAAAATAATCGAGATTGATAGTCTTTGCATAGCTATTAGACGCTTTTTATTCCAGCGTTCCAAGAATCTCCCTTGCCTCATTCAGTTTACTGCCTTTAAGCCTTACAACAAGCTTTAAATACTTAACGGCACTGGCTTTATTGCCAAGCATCATGTAAGCTTTTGCTGTATAAAAATAAGCGTTAAAGGTGATGTTAGGATACTCACCAGTATTATTCAGCTTAACGGTTTTTTGAAAATTATGCAACGCTTTTTCGGCATCAGCTTTATTGTAGCTCGGGAACAAACCCAAAAAACTTTCTTCGGCCAACTTGAGATGCGTTAAACCTAAAACATAATAAGAGTAGAAAATAGTTTCATCGCTTTTATCGTTTTTAATATCTTCATTTAAATAACGAACCGCAGCCAAATAATTATCGTTTTCCAATTCACCTAAGCTGTTTTGAAAATCATCGGTTGCTCTGCCTCTTGAAATCGAGAATTCTGTCTCGTCGGATATTGCTGCATATCTATTTAGCTGCGGTGTCGTAAAATCAGAAATTAAATACAATCCGAAATAAATGAACCCGATTGTCAGTAATGTAATAAAGATATACTTTGGAAAATAAAGATGTCTTTTGTATGAAATTTCCTGAACGGGTTTTTTATCGAAGACAGGTTTTTCTTCAAACCGGCTTGAAAGAAACTTAGTGATCCCGGAATATTCTTCATTCAATTCCAAGTACAATCTGCTGCATGAACTGCATTCTCTCAGGTGCATTTCAATCGCCTGCGCCTTTTGAGAAATTGAAGCATCACGGTTTAGCATCTCGTTTTTGTAAAGAACATAATCACCTATTGATTGAGTTGATAGATGCCCGGTTAGCTTTACGGCGCCGGATAATTTTTTATATGTTTCGTATAAGTCTTTAGCTTTTTTTTCTGAATTTATTATTGAGCTTAATATTTCTTTCTCTTCTCCGGAAAGATTCTCTTTTTCGGCAAGCTCAATTATTTTATCATAGTTATTCATTTTCATTTTAAATTGTTATTTTCAATGTATATAGTAATTCACATATTATTTTGGTGACACATCTACATTTTATGCTTAATTTCTTCAATTGTTCGATAAAACATTTTCTTAACAGCATCTTCTGTTTTTTGCATATTATCCGCAATTTCCGAAAATTTCAAGCCTTCCCAAAACCGCATTTTAATAATTTGTTGTTTTTCTTCACTTAATTGTGTTAAAATAGAAAGAATTTTACCGGCATCTACTGCATTCCCGGGATTCACTTCGTCTTTTTTAAGATTATGAAAGTCGCTTATGTCCAATAATCTTTGTGATCTGTTCTTTTTGTAGAAGTTGACAAAATTCAGGAAAAGAACCCTTCTAAGCCAAAATTCAAGATTCTCAATTTTTTGATATTGTTCGGCAAATGCCAGGTAAACATTATTTGTGAGATCGTCAACATCTTCTTTGTTTATAATTTTGCCTTTCTTAAATTTTGATGAAAAATAACTGTAAGAAATATCTCTTACAAAACCCGATAATTCTTTGAATGCAGTGCTGTCACCCTTCTTTGCCAGTGCAAAAAATTTATCTAATTCTTTTTGAGAAAAATTTACGTAATTTAATTTCTGATTAATCACAAATTTCTGTCACTATTTAATAATAATATCAACTATATAATAGTTATTATATAATTTTTTCACAATATGTTTAAAATATCCATTTTTTCAATCTTATTTATTTTTAATGTCAATTTATTATTTGCTCAACCGCATCTTAAGCTTGAACCGGGTGAAATAGAATTTGAAAATGTGTTTAACCGGTTGAAAAATGTATATCTTATAAATAACGGGGATCAAACTCTAACGATTGATTCGCTTCATTACGACAGTACCTACTTTTTTGTAAGATTCAACAGCCCTCAATATTTGCCGATTTCAATCAATCCCGGTGATTCTGTTTCAATGGACTGTATTTTTGCAGGGTATTATTATTTACCCTCATCCGAAACCGAAGACACAATATATATTTATAATAACGGCACCAACCCTGTTAAAATCCTGCAAACTTCAATTGACTATTCAGATGATAATTTCGGCCATGCTACAATTAACGGACAAATTTCCGATAGTGCACTTTCTCCGATTTCGGGGGCAAGAGTTTATTTTTTCTACAACGGCAGCTACATAATCAATTCAACTTTAACCGATCAGAACGGAAATTACTCGATAAATGTTCCGCCCGGTAATTATAAAATTTGTGCCCGGAAAGATTCTTTTTACGTTACGTTTTACGGCCAGCAGTTCGATCCGTTTGATGCACAATTTTTAGCTTCTCAAAAAGATTCGCAATATACCGCAAATATATCTCTTGTAAGAATGGCAAACACTTCAATTTCTGTGAGCGGCGTTGCTTATGATTCAACTTCGGGTGCACATCTTACAAAAGGGATTGTCGTTGTCAGGAAAGGAACTCATACTCCAACGAAAATGGTTCCGAAGATCAGTTCTTCTCCCGGCGATCTTGGTATTTATACCGAATTTATTAACCTGAACGGATCATATACTATTAATAATTTAATCCAACCGGCATATTATTTTGTTCAATCTTTCTCGGATTATTTTGTGCCGTCATACTATCGAACGCCCGATTCTTCTTCAACATTCTGGCAAAATGCAGATTCTGTTTTTCTCGATAATCAGCAAGCCGATGTCAATGTGCATATGCCGAGGGATTCGTCAATTGGTGGGGGGACTATTTCGGGAACCGTAGCGACCGGAGGTACAAATGTTCTTTCATCCTTTAACGATGTTATTCTTTATGCTCAATCGACGGACTATAATTCTGCACCGTTCAATTTTGCATTCATAAAAAATAACGGCACCTATTCAATTCCGTATTTACCATACGGGAATTATAAAATTATGGCTCAAAGAATTGGGTATGATAATGCACTTAGCAGTACTGTAACAATTTCAACATCCGATACGGTTATTTCTGGAGTAAATATTAATTTTATTACTTCTGCAACCGGGGATCCAATCATTCCAAATGATATCAAGTTATATCAAAATTTTCCCAACCCGTTTAATCCTTCAACGAGAATAAAATATACTTTGCCGCAGGGTACTGACGTTACGTTGAGGGTGATGAATATTTTAGGTCAGCAGGTAGCTGTTTTGATGAAAGGATTTCAAAATGCGGGCACTTATGAAATTCAGTTTAACGGCGAACAAATGAGTTCAGGCGTATATTTTGTACAGTTGATTGCAGGGAATGTTTCGAAGGTTAGAAAAATCGTGCTGTTAAAATAAGCCAGCTAACATAAAATATTTATCTCAAGATTTGGTATAAATAAAACTTCAGCCTAATATTTAATCTGCATAGCATGCAGGAGATGGGAAGCCCCAAAGAGCTGATACTTTTGGCTAAGTATAAAAATTAGAGGTAAACCTGATTTAGGAAGGAAATTTCTAAGTCGGTTTTTTAATAAAGATGTCATCTCTAAATTTATCATCATCACCCCTTGCAGCTTAAAAAGAATTTAGTTAATAAATACTGATATCCGTAATTTAATTACTTAATTTACCGCTCAAAAGTTGATACTAACCCCTATTTTCAATACGTTAACAATTATAATTTTTATTTAGTGAATAAATTTTGAGAGGTACTCATGTTCGACAATAACTATAAATTTACCTGTTTAGATAGGTTTTTAAAATATGTAAAATACGATACACAATCCGATGAGGAAGCGGAATCTTTCCCAAGTACTGAAAAGCAAAAAATATTATCTGAAGCGCTTGCAAAGGAATTAAAAGAAATGGGATTAACCGATGCACACATGGATGAATGGGGTTATGTTATGGCATCTATTCCTTCTAATTCGAATAAAAATGTTCCGACCATTGCATTTATTTCGCATGTCGATACTTCTCCCGCTGTTACCGGTAAAGATGTTAAGCCGATTATTCATAAAAATTATCAGGGCGGTGATATAAAACTGCCTAACGGAGATGTTGTAATTAAAGCCGCTGAAAATCCTGATATGTCGGAAATGAAAGGCTTTGATATTGTCACCGCCGATGGAACGACACTTTTGGGAGCTGATAATAAAGCTGGTGTTGCGGAAATAGTAGACGCAGTAAATTATTTTTTAACCCACCCAGAAATTAAGCATGGGCCGATTAAAATTTGCTTTACACCTGATGAAGAAACAGGACGCGGTACAGAAAAAATTGATTTGAAAAAATTGGATGCAAAATACGGATATACTATCGACGGGCAGACCCGCGGTGAGGTTGAATCGGAAACTTTCAGCGCGGATATGGTTATTATTAAATTTACCGGTAAAAATATTCATCCCGGTTATGCCAAAGGTATAATGATAAATTCCATGAAAGTTGCCTCACACTTTATCGAAAGCTTGCCGAAAGATAAATTATCTCCTGAGACTACCGATAAAAGAGAGGGATATGTTCATCCTACAAACTTTAACGGCAACGAGGAATTGACAATATTGAAATTTATCATCAGGGATTTTGAAACAGCGAAGCTTAAAGAGTACGAAAATATTTTGAAAGATCTTGCTGAAAAAGCAGTTAAAGATTTTCCCGGAGCTAAGCTCGAGTTTCAGGTAATTGAACAATACAGAAATATGAAGGAAATCCTGGACAAGCATCCAAACGTAATAAATTATGCAGTTGAAGTGATGAAAAAATTGGACGTAAAGCCTGTTATGAATCCTATTAGAGGTGGAACGGACGGTTCGAAATTATCTTTTATGGGATTACCTACACCTAATATTTTTGCCGGCGAACATGCTTACCATTCCAAAGAAGAGTGGGTTGCAATTCAGGATATGGAACTTGCCGTAAAAGTAATTGTTGAACTTGCACAGATTTGGGAAGAAAAATCTTAATTGGTTGTGGGTGGTTGGTAGTTGGATGTTGGCCATGGGCTGTAGGCTGCTGGTAATTGTTAGATTTTAAATGTTTTACAATTAGTGGATGTATGAATAAATCAAGATTCGAAGAACTTGAAATATATCAATTATCGGAAAATTTAGTGGATTTTATTTGGGATTGTGTCTTGAGGTGAAATCAATTTGCTAAAAACACTATCGCTGAACAGATTGTAAATTCATCCGATAGTGTTGGGGCGAATATTGCAGAAGGCTCATACAAAAGAAGTGATATTGAATTTAAAAGATATTACAAAATTGCGCATGGTTCATTATTTGAAACTAAACATTGGTTAAAAAGAGCAAAGGTAAGAAGACTTTTAAATGAAAATGAGATTAAGCAGATAGAAATTACGTTAGATGAACTATTGCCAAAATTTAGTGCTTATATAAATTATCTTGAAAAGAAAGTTAATTGAAAAAATGATTCTTAATAAGCGACAATCAACTCATAGTCTTCAGCCGCCAACCACCAACCGCCAACAAGCTACTCCCGAATTGATGGCTCCCGCAGGCGATTGGACAATGCTGACTGCCGCAGTCAAAGCAGGCGCTAATGCCGTTTACTTTGGGATAGATAAACTAAATATGAGGGCGAAAGCAAAAAACTTTACGCTTGACGAACTTCATGCAATTTCAAAATTCTGTAAAGAGAAAAATGTTAAAACCTACCTAACTCTAAACACCATTGTATTTGAGGAAGAATTAGATGAGATTGAGAAAATTATCTCTGAAGCTAAAGCTGCCGGAATCGATAGAGTAATTTGCTGGGATTTGTCGGTGGTTCAATTATGCAGGAAATATGAAATTCCGTTTTGTATTTCAACGCAGGGTTCAGTATCAAATTCAATGAGTGCTGAACTTTATAAGGATTTGGGTGCGGTAAGAATTGTGCTTGCAAGAGAATGTTCACTTGATGAAATAAAAAGGATTCGTGCGAATACCAGTCTTGAAATAGAAGCATTTATTCACGGGGCAATGTGCATTGCGGTAAGCGGCAGATGTTTTTTGAGTCATCATCTATTCGGCAAGAGTGCAAACAGAGGTGAATGCATCCAGCCTTGCCGTCGGGAATACATGGTATTCGATGATTTAATCGATAAATCTCTTGTACTTGGTGAAGATTACATAATGTCTCCAAAAGATTTATGTACAATTGAATTCATTGAACAATTAATAGAAGCCGGGATAGATTCGTTTAAAATTGAAGGAAGGAAAAGAAGTCCCGAATATGTTGCTAAAGTCGTTTCGGTTTACCGCAGGGCAATCGATCTTCATTTTGCAAAAAAGTTAACTTCTGATGTGAAATCAAAAATGGTAAAAGAGCTTGAGGAAGTTTACAACCGTGGATTCTCAAACGGATTTTATTTTAACCGGCCGGGCGATGGAGATTATGCTGATATTTACGGAAGCAAAGCAACAACTAGAAAAGAATATGTTGGTGTGGTTTATAATTATTACAAAAAAGCAAAGGCAGCTTTTATCGGAATTGAATCCGGCGAAATAAAATTAGAAGATGAATTATTAATTATTGGGCCAACAACCGGTGTTGTAGAATTAAAAATTGAAAGCATGCTGAATGAAAATGAAGAAGAAATTGATCTTGC
>CAZKUR010000030.1:24228-44109 GCA_964556005.1 uncultured Ignavibacteriaceae bacterium
ATTAACTTGCCGTCAACTCATCAATATTATTATGGTATAATTTTATACTGTCATTGATAATTTTATATGCCTCTTCTTTTCCTAAGAAATCTTCCACTCTCACCTCTTTATGCTCAAGCTTTTTATAATCTTCAAAAAATCTTTTTAGTTCGACAACTGTATGCGGTGGGAGCTCATTTATATTATTTATATAATTGACAGCCATGTCGTTTTTAGCTACCGCAATTATTTTATCATCAGATTCATTGTTATCAATCATACGCATTACCCCTATTACATTCGATTCGATAATGCAGAGAGGATCAACATCGATTGAGCAGATTACCAAAATATCAAGAGGATCATGATCTGTGCAGTAAGTCTGCGGTATGAAGCCGTAATTTGCAGGATAGTGAACTGAAGAATAAAGGACACGGTCGAGCTTCAGCAGACCGCTTTTCTTTTCTAGTTCGTATTTGCCTTTTGAACCTTTCGGGATTTCTATAATACTGTTTACTACTTTAGGTATATCGCTTCCCGGCGGAACAGAATGCCAGGGATTGTGGACAAGTATTTTTTCTCTCACCGAAGCCATATAAAATTCTTCTTTATATCAAATTAAATTGTTTTAAGTTATTTAATAGAAATGATATCAAGTTCTATTTTAAAATTAGATAGAAAATTCTGAATTCGAAATTGCCCCCGATACACAAATGCTTTAAGAATATCAATATGTGCGGTGATTTTTCTTTTTCGAAAAACACCGCTGCATATTGACATCTTGGTTGAAATGATTTTGTAATTTATAATATAATGAGTTTAAAGATGAAAAAGACTATTCCTTTATTTTTAACATATAAAGGGCTGTACCGGCTTTATATGTTGTAATTTTTTCATCACGACCGAATAAACCGCCGGATTTATATTCGGTGTCAATTTTTTCTTTAATATCTAATTTTAAACCATCGCTGAATTTGACCTGGTTTGCAAACGAACCGACAAGATAAATATTATGATCGGGATTCGAGGTTATGCTTTTTCCATAAGAGCCGGCTCCGCATCCCCATTCCATATTGCCGTCTTTTGTATTATATTTTTCAACAAATCCAATTCCTCTGCCTGTAATCGTACGGTAGTAGCCGTCATTCTCAACATCAATCCCGCCGTATTTCGAATTGATCCCGGTAATGTAAACATATCCGTTCCCATCCAGAGTCATAGCTCTTACCAGACTGAGAAAATCTCCTCCGGATTGTTTAATCCAGACTATCTTTCCCTCGCCGTTCATTTTCATTAGGAAAATATCAGCGCCGCTTTGGCTTTCCAATTCATAATCGTCAAACTTTGTAGTTTCGGAAAATTGACCCGTTACATAAATATTTCCTTCGGCATCGTTGCATATTCCAATGCCGGCTTCAAACGGATCTTTATATGATCCTGCATTTACAGGATTAAATTTTTCTCCGCTCCCATATTGCTTAAACCATGCCGGAGTCCCGTCAGGATTAAATTTTGCAACGTAAATATCGGATATGCCGTTGCTGTTGTATACTTTCCCGGCAAAGACAAAAGTAGCCGAGCAGTCTCCTGTAATGTAGCTGTTTCCGTTTGCATCGACACAAATTCCGTTTGAGCCGCCTTTCCCATAATGTGCAATTGTTTGAACCCATTCGACCTTTCCTTCTTTACTATACTTGGCTACAAAAGAGTTGGTAGATTGAGCAGCATTGGTAACCTGATAATCGCCGAATGTTGCTGTTCCGGGTACCGTATAATTTCCTTTATCGTCTGCCCCGTAAAAAATCCCGGTTAGAAAAATGTTATCCGATGCATCGACTGCCAAACTCGTACCCGTTTCAACTGCGGGCTGCGCGGATATTCCGCCTGCACGCTGCGCCCATTTTATCTTTCCTTCATTATCAAACACTGCAATGAAGATATTATTTTTCCTGGAACTATTTAGTGCAACACCGTTGAAATCAATATCATCTTCAAATTGTCCGGTTAAAATTATATCGCCCATTGAGTTACAAATAACAGCTTTGCCTATGTCGGTGCCAGGGCCGCCAAAAGAAGTTGCCCATTCCAGGATACCTGAATTATTGAATTTAGCTAAAAATATATCGTACCCGCCGTTGCTTGTTACAGCCACGCCGTTTTTTACTGTTTCACCGGATTCGACTTCTTTATATTTACTGGTGATGTAGACTTCATCTTCAAACTTTCCGGTAATAAAAATATTTCCCTGTAAATCGGTAGTGCAGTAAATTTCATCATCGTAAGTTTCAACAGGTTTTCCAGTCAAATAAACAACGTCCGCCCACCCAAACTCTTGAGCAAATGAATTTGAAAAAAAGAGTGTTAATAGAAAGGCAAATAGTAAAGCTTTCATTTTGTTCTCCCTTTAGAATTAGTTGTAACTGTTATTTAATAAGCCGGATAATTAACGATATGCTTTTTTGTTTCCCTTACCGTAAGATGATTTTTATCAATTTTATAATTATCTTAAAATTGATGGGATAAATATAGATAATAATTAGTTTTGTAAGAATATCTGCTTTTAAATATTTGGCAAAGAATTCAAATGTGTAATTTACCCTTAGTTGGTTCTTCTACAATAAAAATTTAACAAAACCGATCTCTATTTTTAATATAGGAATCAGCTTACTATATGCATTTAAGTTAACTCAAAGAGTGCATCATAGCTAAGTGAAATTGCCGGGGTAACCAAAAAATAAACATTCAAATAATAAATCAGTGAAATTCCATGCCATCCGAACTCCATTATTTATAAATGATTTTTTGCTTTTTAGGTGTTAATGAATTCTTCGAGCTTCATAATGCTACGAAATAAAAATAATTTGGATGTTATTTCTTTTTCATGTCGATCATATTGAAGAAAAGATTTTTGTTTTGATTAACTTTCCATATTGGTTATCTTTATCAACTATTTTTTGAGAATTCATAGGATTTTCGAACTTTTTTCAGTAAAAAATAAAATTAATAGGATATGAGATTAAGTAAATATTTTGTCCCTACATTAAAAGAAGTTCCAAGCGATGCAGTTGTTAAAAGTCATATTTTAATGCTGCGGACAGGAATGATTAGAATGCTGGGAGCAGGAGTTTATTCTTTCCTGCCGATGGGTTATAAAGTAATTAGAAAGATAGCGGAAATTATAAGAGAAGAAATGAATGCAATCGGCGGACAGGAATTTCATCTGCCTGCATTAAATCCCCGGGAAATCTGGGAAGAAACCGGAAGGGTAGAGGCTTTCGGCGACACAATGTTTCATGTAAAGAATAGGGACTATATCCTCGCTCCGACTCATGAAGAAATAATGACTTACCATGCAAAAAATGTTTTGAAGTCATATAAAGATATGCCTCAGATCTGGTACCAGATTCAAACTAAATTCAGGAATGAACCGAGACCGAGAAGCGGAGTAATACGAGGACGCCAGTTTTTAATGAAGGATGCCTATACTTTCGATACTTCGGAAGAAAACTTGAATACGGCTTACAATCTTCACGATAAAGCATATCATAATATTTTCGACAGAGTCGGATTGAAATATTTTGTGGTTGGTGCTTCAAGCGGCGCAATGGGTGGTAGCGGCTCGGAAGAGTTTATGGTGAAGTCCGATGCAGGAGAGGATACTGTTGCTCATTGTGAGAACTGCGGTTACGCTGCTAACGTTGAAGTAGCCGCTTCAAAAATTGAAGGGAAAAAGAGAGATGATAGAAGCTCAGAATTAAAAGAAATACATACGCCGAATGTCAGATCTATCGATGAGCTTTGTGATTTCTTAAAGATAGACGAAACTCAGTGTGCAAAATCCAGGGTTTATATAAACGACGGCAAAGCTGTTTTGATATTAATGTTAGGCAACGATGAAGTGAATGAATCCAAGCTTGGGACTTATTTAGGCGGAAACTTAAGGTCTGCACATCCGGAAGAATTACAAGAAATATCAGGGGCTGATGCAGGTTCAATTGGTCCGATTGGATTTACAGGAAGAATCATTGCCGATTTTCGTCTGAAAGATTCAAATAATCTTTACAGCGGTGCAAATAAAAACGATTACCATATCGGCGGAATAGATTTTAACCGCGATGTAAAAGAAATTGAATACTCTGATTTAAGAGTTGTGACGTCAGGAGAACTTTGTCCGAGATGTGATAATAATTTGCAGGTGTTTAGTGCGATCGAGCTGGGTCATATTTTCAAGCTCGGTACAAAATATTCGTCTGCGCTTGGAGCAAATTTCCTGGATGAAAAAGGTGAGGCTCATCCGATTATCATGGGAAGCTACGGCATTGGAGTCGAGAGAGTACTTGCATGCTACATCGAACAAAACAACGATGAGCATGGAATTATCTGGGATAAAACGTTAGCTCCTTTTCATGTACATTTGCTTGGGCTAAATATGAAAAAGCAGCAAGTAATCGAGGCATGTGAAAAAATTTATAATCAATTATATTCTGCCGGTTTTGAAGTTTTATTTGACGATAGGGAATCACAGGCAGGATTTAAATTCAACGATGCCGATCTGCTTGGTATGCCCGTGCAAATGATTGTCGGAGAGAAAAAATTAAAAGAGAATAAAGTTGAAATTAAATTACGTCGCATCGGTGAAAGATTTGATATTGGGATTGGTGAGATTGTAGATAAGATGAAAGAGATTTATGAGAGAAAAATATAATTTATGTTTATTATATCATTATGAAAGCAATAGAACACGGATTTACGCAGATTTTAATCCGTGAAAATCAATGTAATCCGTGTCGTCAGTGTTCTATCTGTATTTTAAACCCAGCCTCTTAATTTACAGGCTTCTGCAACTCTTGCGACACCAACCACCATTGCACCAAGACGTGGATGCACTTTTTTATCTTTAACTGCTTCCTGAACCGTGTGATAAGCTTTGGTTAATTTTTTATCCAATTGTTCATGAACCTGGACTTCATCCCAGAAGTATGAGTAATTATCCTGAACCATTTCGAAATAAGAGACGGTTACGCCTCCTGCACTTGCAAGAATATCAGGGATTACATGAATACCTTTTTTGTAAAGAATTAAATCGGCTTCAGGAGTTGTCGGCCCGTTTGCAAGCTCGCAAATTACTTTGGCTTTTATTTTACCTGCATTAGTATTTGTGATTGCATTTTCAAGCGCAGCAGGGTATAAAACTTCGACATCAAGTTCCAGCAAATCATCATGAGGAATAACTTTAGCTCCTGGGAAATTTAAAACACTTCCGGTTTTAAGCTTATGCATAACAAGCTCTTTCGGATCAAAACCGTCGGGATTATAAATTGCCCCTCTCGAATCACTGACTGCTACAAGTTTTCCGCCGCCTAAAATTTCCTGGTGTAAAAGCGCAGCCCTTTGTCCGGCATTCCCGAATCCCTGAATAGCAAAAGTTTTTGTCGGATCATAATTATAAAGTTTGCATGCTTCTCTAACAGTAATTACACCGCCTCTTGCAGTTGCATCCCTTCTGCCTTCGGTACCTCCGATTTGCTGAGGTTTATCGGTCATTACTCCTGGTCTGTGAGAATTCATGATGGTTTCATATTCATCCATCATCCAGGCCATAGTTTGAGGATTAGTATAAACATCAGGTGCAGGAACGTCTTTGTCTACACCTATCAAAGGTGCAACTGCTCGAATATATTCACGCGATAATTTTTCAAGTTCCCGCTGCGACATAGATTTCGGGTCGCATTTTACGCCGCCTTTACCTCCGCCCAACGGTAAATCTACAACGGCGGTTTTCCAGGTCATCCAGCAGCTTAAAGCCCTTATCGTGTCGACGGTTTCTTCAGGATGAAATCTTATTCCGCCTTTTGCCGGACCTCTTGCAAAATTATATTGAATCCTGTAACCCTGGAATAATTTTACCCTACCGTTATCCATTCTTACATGAAGAGTAAAATTATATTCTCTTTGAGGCAGGCTTAAAAGTTGAATGGTTGCTTCGTCAAGCTTTAAAACTTTTGCTGCTTCCAACACCTGCTGCTGAGCAGTATTAAAAGAATTATATGATTCCATATTTTAGCCTTCGGGTTTTGATGGTTCTTGCCCCTTATCTGCTTGAGGTTTTTCTTTTAAGGGTGTGTCGAGAATAATTCTATACCAGCAATTTTTGCATACAAGTGCACGGTCAACTCCAAGTAAAACCTGCTGCCATGGACTCAAAGGGTGTCCGCAGTGAGGGCAGGTTTCAATTATCTTTACAATTTTTTCAGATTCATTTTGCTTCAAGATTTATTCCCCTGGTTTTAAAATAATTCCTTTTTGCTGATAACCGTTCATCTTAATTGTTATCGGTTTATCAAAACGAATTAACTTCGAATATGTTTTTGTTTCGATTGGAGTTTGACTTTCGAGCCATTCCCAATCTAAAATTCCTTTGTGTCTCTGGCTGTCGACATTAAAATAACCGATCATAAATGAAGTGATGTTCTGGAAAAAGTGCGAGCCCTGCGATGGTTCAACCGCCATTTCCTTAAAGCCTGTTTCGATAATTGCCCTGGCACCGGCTATTTGTTCCCAGTTTACCGGGATGCCCAGCCACGGATCAAGCGTTCCCCATCTGCCCATTCCGATTAATAAATAAGGCCTCTTCTGATCAATCAATTCAAAATTGAACAAGCTTACTTCCTTAGCTACATCGCGTGTTTTAGATCTGTCGAATGTCTGAGGATCCACAAGAACGACATCGTAAATATCATTTATTATTCCATTGCCTAATACTTGCTCGCTGTAGCAGATAACTTTTTCGCGTTCGAAATTTTCAATCTTTAATTCTTCATGTTCCCTATGAATAACAAGCGGCCTCATCTGAAGCAAACCGAATTCTTTTCGTTTACTGTCTCTTGAAGACATGTCAACGGCGAATTCGATTTCTATCGGCGTTCCCATGCCCCAGGTGCCCATGTCCAGTAGCAATTCTAAAATCATCGGAAGTGGAAACATTTTTTGCCGCAGGATAGGTCCGAACGTAACTACCTTGGGGCCGCTTCTTGCGAGGCCGTCGACAATCATGTCATTTTCTGGTGAAAAAGTAGAACCGACATATTTTAAAGCTCCGTCATTTTCCGCAACATTTAAGCTGTACTGCTGAACCATCATGTCGTGAGTTTCATATCCGAAGCTGGAATTATTATCAAGCTGTAAAGCGTAAAATTCATGCTGGCTGCTGTCAAGAGTTTCTTTGGTTGAATAAAACTGGATTAAATCCGTTGGATATTTCGGACAGAATAAAACGGTGTTGCCCCCGTCCACCACAGTTTTCCCCAGTCCTAATGCTGCCGAGACAATTCCGTCTTCCGAAGTTTGCGGAGCAATTGGATAAAAATTATACGACTTTGCTACTCCCGAAAAATCCGGGTAAAATCTATTACTATGTTCGCTTCCAACCATCTTTTGAATTATAACAGCCATCTTTTCTTCTTCGTGCCTGTAAGAAGTTACTTTCATATAATTCTTTGCGCACTGGTAAAATGTAGAGGCGTAAACTCTCTTAATCGTGTTCAATAAATCGTTAAGCCTGATTAACGGGTTATGCCCTTTGTTTGGAAGCATGTACGTTTCATAAACTCCGGCAAAAGGATGATACTGGGAATCTTCAAGCAAGCTTGATGATCTAACGGCAAGAGGTGAATGAATAATATCAAGAAAGGCTGCCAGGTCTGCTAAAATATCTTCCGGGAATTTTTCAGCCTCTAAAAACTTTTTAGTAATTTCGTTGTCGTCGGTACAATCGAGAGCAAATTTTTTAAGATTATTTTCCTCTAAAAATTCATCAAATACATTTGTCCCGATTACTACTGCAGGTGGGACATCAATAATCACTCCGTCGAATTGTTCTCTAATGTCATAATTGTTTATCAGCGTATTTACAAAACCTAGGCCTCTGGCTTTTCCACCCAACGACCCTCCGCCTATCCTTGCAAAGCTGCTGTCCGGATCGAAAGATTCTTTTTCAAAATCGGCGATTATTCCTCTTTGCCTGAAATGCCTGTAATCGTGAAGAGATTTTATCAAATCCTGTCTTAAAGCTTCGAATGAAGAATAATCGGATATTTTTCGCGGCCGTAATTGATGGGCGAGCCAAAACTCCGTTCTTGCCTTCAGCCAATTTGAAAAGTGATTTCGTTCGCCGTGATATGAAATGCTTTCAGTCGGTACGATCTTTAGCTGTTCTTCAAGACTTTTAAGATCGTTTGCCCTGCCGACCTCCACTCCCAGGGGTGTTCTAAAAACAAAATCACCGAAACTGAAGTAATGCGTCATAAATTGGCGAAGCTCATTAAACAAAAGGGGAGAGTCTTTTATTACGAAAGAAACACCGGCACTTTGGGCTTCTGCTTTATTTTCTGGATTTGAAGAGAGCAAAAGTATGGCAATATCCTGAAGCTCTTTCTTTACGGCTTTTACAAATTCAATTCCGGCATGCGGATCTTCGACCCCGTTTCTCGGGAAATCAACGTCGGAAATAATTCCTAAGACAAGCTCCTTATATTTTTCAAAATATTCCCACGCTTCTTCATAAGTGGAGCATAATAATATTTTCGGCCTTGCCCGCATTCGTAAAAATTTATGGGAAAGGTTTATTCCTTCCGATATTAATCTTTGAGATTGATTTAATATTTCCGTATAAATGACCGGCAAAATAGAGGAATAGTATCTCACATTATCTTCAACAAATAAAATGATTTGAACACCGACTAAACGGCTGTCGTGATCAACGTTCATTTTATCTTCAAGGAATTTTATAATTGCAATTACTATCCTAAAGTCCCCTTGCCAGATAAATATTTTATCGAACGCAGATGCTTCAGGATTTAAAAGAAGATATTTTAATTCTTTGTTGTCGTGTGCAAGCAAAACGACAGGTATATTCAAATCGGATTCTTTAACCATCTTTGCAAAATTTATCGGGTGCATATCTTCAATATGGAGGGTGGTAATAATTAAATCGAACCTTCTTTCCTCTTTGGCAATCGAGATTGCTTCGGCTCCTCGTGAAACTCTTGTAAGTTCGGGTGAGTGACTTAAATTTAGTCCCTGGTATTCATTCCTGATTAACTCGTATAATCTTCCGTCTTCTTCGAATAAATAAAGATCATAGAGGCTTGAGACTAAAAGAATGTCGCGAATCCTCAACCGCATCAGGTTTTGAAAACCCTGGAAGCGGTTACCGTATCCGTGCTCAACCCAAAAATCGGCAAAGCTATTTATCAAGGTTTCCTTTTCTTTATTCATGCAAATTTATAATTAATAATTTTTATCCATAGACTAATTTTGGAAAAATTAAATCAAAAACAAAGATTGAATAAATATAACTGAAAATTCTATTCATATGTGCTTCTAAACGGCATACTATTTTCTTATAAAATAACTGAAGTTACGAAAAATACTACAAAACTGTCATTCTAAAAAAATCTTGTTATCATTTACACAAACAAATCTTAATAAAATTTTGATCTTCTTTAAAATTTAACAAGATTACTTCTGAATGACTATCTTGTTTTTTATTCTTGCGTAACTTTAGTGAAATAATTGAAAAGCAAAGTTATTTTCGGATACAAAATTCTGAAAAACCGTGTCAAAATATCTTCTTTCATTTTCAATGAGATTTGTTGAAATTTCGAACGGCATTTTATGAAAATTATTCGCTCTTTACTTTAAACAATTAAGAATGATTAAATATGAATCACTCAATATCGATAGTAGAAGTTATACAATTAATGCTGGCCCCGGGATTAATGATTTCCGCATGCGGACTGCTTCTTCTTGGAATGAACAACAAATATTCTTTAGTAGTTAATAGAATCAGATTGCTTAATGAAGAAAAAAGAAGAATTACCCAGCGTTCCGCGGGAAAAGATTTTTCATATGAAGATACTGTAAGGCTGGAAAGTATTTCATTGCAAATGAGGCAGCTTGAATTTAGAGTTAGGCTTGTTAAGAATGCAGTTCTTTTTTATACATTTGCGGTGGCATTATTTGTACTGACTTCACTGTCGATCGGATCGCAATTTATATCCGAATATTTAAACCTAAATTATGTTACAACTGTACTATTTCTAATCGGGATGATCTTTGTTTTGGTTGGTGTTGTCTTTGCAGCTTATGAAACTATTAAAGGATATCAAATAGTAAAACTTGAAGTGAAAGCAGAAGAATAAGACCTTCCGCTTTCAGGTTTAGATGAATTAAACTTCACATTGGCCTCAAGTACCCAGGAACAAGGGTCAAGCTACCAGTAGCTATTGTAGTGTCTCCAACATTTCTTTACAATTTACTTTGTCCATGACTGCCAAGTAAAGATATCTCTGTGGCAATACGCTAGGACTACATCACCGAAACCATTATTGCTTTTTGAACATGCAAACGATTTTCTGCTTCATCGAAAATTACGGAGTTTGGTGAATCGCAAATTTCATCGACTACTTCGTCGCCGCGGTGAGCAGGCAGGCAATGCATAAATAAATAATCATCTTTTGCATTTTTAACAAGCTTTGAATTAACCTGGTATTTTGCGAATTTCTTTTTCCTGTCTTCGGCCTCTTTTTCCTGTCCCATGCTTGCCCAAACGTCTGTATAAATTATATCTGCATTTTTTACTGCTTCAACCGGGTCGTCTAAGATTTCAATTTTGCTTCCCATATATTTTGCATCTTTCTCTGCTGCATCAACAATTTCCTTTAAAGGTTTGAATCCCGAAGGTGATGCAATCGAAATATTCATCCCGGTTTTAGAACAGCCGAACAAAAGACTGTGTGCCATATTATTTCCGTCGCCAATGTATGCAAGCTTTAATCCTTGTAATTTTCTTTTCTTCTCAAGTACGGTAAATAAATCGGTTAAAACCTGGCAGGGATGAAGCAGATCCGTGAGCCCGTTTATTACAGGAATAGATCCGTATTTTGCGAGATCGATTACATCCTGGTGACTGAATGTCCTGATCATAATTCCATCTAAATAACGTGATAATACTTTTGCCGTATCTGCTATCGATTCACCTCTCTTTAGCTGCAAATCGTTCGGGCCAAAGTACAAGCCGATTCCGCCTAAATGATAAATTCCTGTTTCGAAAGAAACTCTTGTTCTTGTAGATGGTTTTGCGAAAATCATTCCGAGAGTTTTTCCCTCAAGATATTTATGAGGTTCACCCGCATATTTTTTTTCTTTTAACGATTTGCTCAAATCGAATACCTGGTAAATTTCTTCGAGTGTTAAATCGTTTATCGAAATTAGACTTTTACCTTTCATATTTACTGCCATTTTTTCTTCTCCGTTTTAAATTATTTTTATGGAACTATCCTGGTCCCGAGATCGCCGTTTGATAGCTGTGTCGCTTCCGTAATTATAGTTTCCCTGCCGCCGTTCTCAATAAATTTTATTGCAGCAAGAATCTTCGGTCCCATACTGCCTTCACCAAATTCACCAGCCTCATAATATTTTTTTGCTTCACTTACATTTATTCTATCCAGCGGTTTTTGATCAGGCTTATTAAAATTCAAATAAACTTTAGGAACATCCGTTAAAATAAAAAACTCGTCGGCTTGAATTTCAGTTGCGAGAAGCGAGGAAGCCAAATCTTTATCAATAACGGCTTCGATTCCCTGCAATTCTTTTTTTTCATCATAGTAAACCGGTATTCCGCCGCCGCCGGAAGCAATAACTATAATACCTTTTTTTGATAATTCCTTAATTAATTTTTTATTTATTATATCGAGCGGTTGCGGTGAAGGAACAACACGCCGCCAACCTCTTTTTCTTGCATCCTCTTTGAAAATAAAATTATTGGACTTTGCTAATAAATCGGCTTCTTCTTTTAAATAATAAGGGCCGATAGGTTTTGTCGGTTCTTTGAATGCATTATCATTTATATCGACTAAAACCTGTGTAACAACCGTAGCCACTCTTCTTCTTAGTTTATTTACCCTAAGTAAATTTATCATTTGCCTTTCAATCATGTACCCGATTCCGCCCTGCGAATCTGCAACACAAATATCAAGAGGCATTTTCGGTATTTTATAAGTATTATAACCGGCTTCGTTCCTGAGTAAAATATTCCCGACTTGCGGGCCGTTACCATGAGTGATGATTAGATTATATTCGTTTCTTAGAAGATGAAGTAAATTGACTGCGGTATTAATAGTATTTTTTTCCTGCTGTTTAATTGTTCCGATTTCATTTCCGCGAAGTAATGCATTTCCACCAAAGGCAACAACTGCTAATTTTTTCATAAATAATTTATTCTTTCATTCTCCATTTCGCAATTTCGGCGAAAATACCGCCATTTTTTGCATCAAAACTTAATTTTTAAGAGTGAAATTTAGGAAAATTAAAGGAATTTTTTCGGACTTTAGTTTTTATTTGAAAATTTTATTTTAATATTTGAATTATAAATGAAATTTCTTGTTCAAAAATATTAAAATTTTTATGGATATCGAGGAAAGATACAGTTCAAGAGATTTATTAAAGCCCGGTAATATGCTTCGCCTTTATGCGAGCGGCGCATTTCCTATGGCCGATGATAATTCCGGGAAAATTTGCTGGTTTATGCCTGAAATCAGGGCTGTAATTCCACTCAATAAGTTCAACGTTCCGCGTTCACTTCGTAAAGCAATGGAAATTTCAAATTTCGAATACCGTTATGACCATAATTTTTTATCTGTCGTTAAAGCATGTGCAGATAGAAAACGAACATGGATTTCCGATGAATTAATTGAAGCTTATTTAAAGCTTAATAAACACGGCCATATTCACACGGTTGAAACATGGAGAAACGGAAGATTAGTCGGCGGTTTATACGGCATTTCATTCAGAGGAGCATTCTTTGGCGAATCTATGTTTTCCCGGAAATCCCAGGCCTCAAAAGCAGCTTTAATTAAATTAATAGAAAGACTGGTACAAAAAGATTTTGTACTTCTTGACGTTCAATATCTTACGCCGCATTTAAAAATGTTCGGCGCCGTCGAAATTAATTTTGATGAATATACAGACTTGCTTTACACAGCCTATATGAGAAACTGTGAATTCTAAAATATCTTGACAACGCCTTAGTCCTAAAAAGAAAAACAAAAATTTATTTTATAATCCACAGTTCTTTTTGCGGAGGTGAAATAAATCTTGCACCATCCTTCTCAACATATACTTCCTCTTCAAGAGTTGAAGTGCCGTAGCCTTCAACAGGCAGACGCGGTTCAATAGTAAAAATTTGACCCTCTTCAATTTTCATAAACGGAAGATCACCGTATCTTTCCCATCTTGGGAATAAGCCGCAGCCGCCGTCGTGTGCTTCCCTTCCGACTTGATGCCCGAGCCCATGCGGATATTCTGGGTAACCGTTTTCGGTAATATAATTTCTTGCGATATCGTCCATATCGCATCCCTTGACACCCGGTTTCAATTTATCGGCAACCATTTGAATGGAATCTTTAATTACATTGAACCCTTTAATAACCGGTTCCGGAGGCTGGGTTTCACCTTCTTTCAATAAATACCAGGTCCTTTGCAAGTCGGAACAGTAGCCATTAAAATTTATTCCAAAATCAATATTAACTAGATGCCCTTTTTCAACTTTTCTATCAGTCGGTCCGGAATGCGGATCGCCTGCTTCGGGTCCTGTAAACACGGCAGGGCAATGATCTTCATCCCATGATAGTCCGAAACCTTTTTGTCTAACTTTTTCTTTTACAAAGTTTGCAATATCAAGTTCGGAGACTCCTGGTTTTATAAACCCGGTAACATCATCGATAATTTTCAAAGTTTCATCAACGGCAGTCTGCATTATATCCAATTCTGTTTTTGACTTTCTTCCTCTCAGCGCTGAAATAATTTCCTCTGAAGAAATTAATTTATTCTCAAATCCCGTTCCCTTTAAGTGGTTCTGAAGAATTAAAAAAAGGCCGTGGGTAAGCCCATCTGCCAATACTGAATTTTTTGAATAATTTATTGCAATATTTTTAGGATTTTTGGATTTCAAATAACCGGTTAATTCTTCTCTTATTGACTGCACGAACCCTGAGACGTCATTATAAAATCCCAGCCGTTTAACATTTTCAACCTCAAGTGAACCGACGATAACCTTGGTGCTTCCGTCTTTATTTATAATGATAGTCGATTCCCATGTAAGATTTATTCCGAGAATCATATCTAAAATCGGGTCATGCGCAACAGAGCTTTCTCTTACATAAGTTATCCACATATCGACATCTTTTTCTTTTAAGATTGCCGCAGCCTGCTGTATTTTTTCTTTTATTATTTTTAGGTTCATCTTTTTGCCTCATAAATTTTAGATTAATAAAACTTTTATTTTAAAATTATCAAATACTCACACCATTTACCATTTTAAAGACGGCAAAAATGATGAAAATGTTTAATATTTTGCAATAATCCAAGAGATTTAAATTAGTTTAAAATAATTGCTTCACTAAAATTTTGCCGGAGTTTTTTATTTAATTAATCACTAATTTGGTGCTGTAAATTATGATTATTTTATAAACGAGCCTGATTTTAAAAAAGGTATTAACATTAGAATTTTTTTTAAAAATATACAAAGTTCTTATAAATAACCTTTTAAGCTTCACGCTGGCGTAACCAATTATCACTGCTGAATATAGGTAATCGTTTGGAACAGTGAAGATTCGGCTCATAAACTGAAATAAATTTTGTCGCACATTCGAATTAGTGCAGAACGTTACAAACTTTCGAGGGGAGATATAGGTGCATCCAGGGTGGAATGTTATGGATGTATACCTGTTATGAAATTAAAATATGTTTTATCCCCATTTGATAACTTTTCTTTTCAAGCAAAGTTTTTTTGCTCAATTTATTTTTTTATTAACATTTCAATTATAATTAAACAATATTTAAACATAACGGATTATCAAAATTATTTAATTTATTGTGGAGACTGAAAGAGGTAATTATGTCGGAATATACAAATCAAATACTTTCAAAAGTTAAATCGCAAAATCAAAACGAACCTGAATTTCATCAAGCAGTTCAGGAATTCGTCGAATCAATAGATATCGTTTTCAACCGTCACCCGGAATATAAAACAGCTAAAATTTTGGAAAGGATGGTTGAACCTGAAAGAATAATAATTTTCCGCGTTCCATGGATGGATGACCAGGGAGATATTCATATTAACCGCGGCTACAGAATCGAAATGAACAGCGCAATCGGCCCTTACAAAGGCGGATTAAGATTTCACCCTTCGGTTACAATGGGAATATTAAAGTTTTTAGCATTTGAACAGGTTTTTAAAAACAGCTTAACTACTCTTCCGATGGGCGGAGGAAAAGGCGGGTCTGATTTCGATCCTAAAGGTAAAAGCGATAACGAAGTGATGAGATTTTGTCAAAGCTTTATGATTGAACTCTATCGGCACATCGGGCCTAACACCGATGTACCTGCCGGAGATATTGGCGTAGGAACCAGAGAAATCGGTTTTCTATTCGGTCAATATAAAAGATTAAAAAATGAATTTACAGGAGTACTAACCGGTAAAGGCCTGAACTGGGGCGGCTCCTTAATAAGGCCTGAGGCAACAGGGTACGGTGCAGTTTATTTTGTAAAGGAAATGCTGAAAACCAAAGAAGAAGATATCGAAGGAAAAGTTTTTGGTGTTTCCGGTTTTGGAAATGTTGCCTGGGGTGCCGTTCAAAAGATAGATCAATTAGGCGGCAAAGTAGTTACCATATCCGGTCCCGACGGATTTATTTACGATAAGGACGGCATCAGCGGCGAAAAAATTGATTACATGCTGAAACTGAGAGCAAGCTCTAACGATACGGTAAAAGAATTTGCCGATAAATTTAAAGTTGAATTTTTCCCCGGCAAAAAACCCTGGGGAGTAAAAGTGGATGTAGCAATGCCATGTGCAACGCAAAATGAAATCTTTGCCGAAGATGCAAAGGAATTAATTAAGAACGGATGCAAATGCGTTTGTGAAGGTGCAAATATGCCTACCACTCTTGAAGCATATCATTTGTTTACGGAGGCAGGTATTTTATATGCACCCGGTAAAGCTTCAAATGCCGGCGGTGTTGCAACATCGGGCCTTGAGATGTCGCAGAACAGCATGCGTTTGCCATGGTCGAAAGATGAAGTTGACCAGAGATTGCATGAAATTATGAAAAGAATTCATGATACATGCTTATCAACTGCCGAAAGATTTAATACACCCGGCAATTATGTTAACGGTGCCAATATAGCGGGATTCCTGAAAGTAGCAGATGCTATGTTGGACCAGGGATTAGTCTAAATTTATTAAAGGCTGAATGTACATGCATTCAGCCTTTCTTTTTTTAGGTAATTAAAAATAAATGAAGAAGACAGAATTAGTTTCGATAGAGGATGCATTCGGAAATAGAATAAAGAGATTCCAAAAATTAATGCACTTCAAGATAAGGGAAATTCTTCTCGTATCCAGCATTTATGATAATTACCTTTTCGAGGAAGATGGGAGGCTGTACGAATTAATAAGAGAAGAATACCAGGTCCTCAATCTGAGCCACGCTCCGGAAATAACCCACGTAACAACTGGAGTCGAAGCAGTTGAGCTTGCACTTACCGGCGAACATTTCGATTTGATTCTCACGACGCTTCATATAGAAGATATGCATGTGGTAAGGTTTGCTCAAATGATGAGGCAGGCCGGCATCGATACTCCTATTATTCTTTTGGCTTATGATAACCGGGAGAGAAAAGAGCTTGTTACACACTACGATATTTCAATATTCGAAAGAATTTTTATCTGGCAAGGCGATTACCATTTGCTGATTGGAATTATTAAATACCTTGAAGATAAGCTTAATATTGAAAGAGATACATCTGCCGTAGGTGTTCAAGTAATTATTCTCGTTGAAGATAATGTAAAATTTTATTCATCATACCTGCCGCTAATTTATACTGAAATTTTCAACCAGTCACAGAGGCTTATCTCAGAAGGAGTGAATCTTACCCATAGGTTTTTAAGAATGCGGGCTAGGCCTAAGATTATGCTCTGTACTACGTATGAGGAAGCCTGGGATTATTACCAAAAATATGAAAACTTTATTCTTGGGATAATACTTGACATTAATTTTAAATATCACGGGGTAAAAGATCCCGAAGCGGGAATAAAATTTGCCAAAAAGGTTAAAGAACTGCAAAAAGATATTCCCATTCTACTTCAGTCCAGCGATCCGAATTATGAAGAAATAGCCAAAGAAGTAGGGGCTTCATTTTTGGTTAAAGATTCTCAAAGGTTATTACATGACTTAAGAGAATTCATGCTGAATAATTTTGGCTTCGGCGACTTTGTGTTTCAATTACCCGACGGAACCGAAATAGGAAGAGCGAGTAATTTATATTCATTGATTGAGCTTTTAAAAACCGTTCCGGATGAAAGTATTCTCTATCATGCTGAACGGAATCATTTTTCAAACTGGTTAAAGGCGAGAACCGAGTTCTGGCTGGCACACGAACTTAGACCAAAAAAAGTCTCGGAATTTAATTCCGTTGAAGAACTGCGCAACACAATAATAAATTCTATACTCGAATATCTCGATACACGGCAGCGAGGGATTATTACCGACTTCAATAAAGAAACATTCGATCCGAAAAATACTTTTGCAAGAATCGGCGGCGGTTCGCTCGGCGGGAAAGCAAGAGGATTGGGATTTATAAATAACCTGATAAATAATTACAACCTCAGAAATAAATTCGAGAATGTTGAAATATTTGTTCCCTGCGGCATTGTTATTGCGACCGATGTCTTCGATCAATTTTTAGAAGTAAATAATCTCGAGAATTTTGCTTTAACTGAAACCGACGATATTAAAATAACAAAAAAGTTTGCTGCCGCACCTTTTTTCCCTGAAGAAATAATCATTAAGCTTTCGGATTTTCTCGACGTACTTGAGGGCCCGCTTGCAATCCGTTCATCAAGCGTACTGGAAGATTCACAGTTCCAGCCGTTTGCAGGTGTGTATGAAACTTATATGCTTCCGAATTCAAATCCTAATAAAAACATCAGGCTCCAGGAATTGCTTTTGTGCATTAAGGAGGTGTACGCTTCTACGTTCCACAAGAAAGCAAAAGATTACATGAAAGCCACGGCCTATAGGCTTGAAGAAGAAAAGATGGGAGTAATTATACAAAAGCTTATAGGTTCGCCTCACGACGGTAGGTTTTACCCTGACTTTGCAGGAGTCGGAAAGTCTTATAACTTTTATCCGGTTCCCCCTCAAAAAGCAACTGACGGAATTGCACTTGTTGCATTAGGATTAGGAAAGACAGTTGTTGAAGGCGGCAACTCTGTTAGGTTTTGTCCGAAATTTCCAAAGCATTTGCTTCAGTTCTTTTCAACAAAAGAAACAATTAAAAATGCCCAGCAATACTTTTTTGCATTGGACTTGAGCGGGCATCTCGATGACGATAAAGTTCAAACTTACGATACTCTTGTAAAAAAATACGATCTTCATAAGGCCGAAGATGATAATACTTTATTTTCCGTTGCTTCTACATACTCGCCGGAAAACGAAGCCGTATATGACGGGACTTCAAGAAACGGAATGCGGGTTGTAACTTTTGCACCGGTTTTGAAACATAATATTTTTCCTCTTCCTGAAGTTCTCAATCTCCTTTTGGAGTTAGGGACGTGGGGAATGGGTACTCCGGTTGAGATTGAATTTGCCGTTAACTTAAGTGTACCTCATGATCAACCAAAAGAATTTGCAATGCTTCAAATGCGTCCGCTGGTTATAAGCATGGAGGTAGATGAAATAAATATCGAGAATTTTGATCCTAAAGATATGATTAGTCAAAGCATCCAGGTTTTGGGAAACGGTGTCATCACCGATATATACGATATTGTTTTTATAGATTATAATAAATTCGATCGCGCCAAAAGCCAGCAGGCAGCGTTCGAAGTTAGCCAATTAAACACAAAATTATTAAACGAAAAAAAACATTATATATTAATAGGCGTAGGAAGATGGGGTTCGCTGGATCCCTGGCTGGGAATTCCAGTAACGTGGGATCAAATTTCCGGTGTGAGCGTTATTGTAGAGTCGAGCTTTAAAGACCTTCATGTAACTCCATCGCAGGGTTCACATTTTTTCCAGAATCTTACATCATTTAGAGTTGGATATTTCACTGTTAATACTTCCTCCAATTTAGGATTTATCGACTGGGATTGGCTTCTTACTCAAAAGCCGGAAGAAGAATTAACTTTTACAAAGCATTTAAGATTTGATAAACCGATAATAGTAAAAATAAATGGCCATCAAAATAAAGGGATTATTTTAAAGCCGGGAAAACAAAATTAAGTTTTAAAATTATTATCTATACAAGTTTTTAATTGCGTTAAAATCCAAAAAGGACACTACGCAAAATCGTAAAACAATATATCAAATTAAAGGAGGCAGAAATGTCCGATTACGTAAAAGACCTAATGGCCGAAGTAAAGGCTAAAAATCCAGCCCAACCAGAGTTCCATCAGGCAGTTCAAGAAGTTGCCGAATCGCTTGTACTCGTTTTGGAAAAACATCCTGAGTATAAAGCAGCCAAAATTCTCGAAAGAATAATTGAACCCGAAAGAGTAATCACATTCAGAGTACCGTGGGTAGATGATCAAGGAGAGATTCATATAAACAGAGGCTATAGAATAGAGATGAACAGCGCAATCGGTCCCTACAAAGGGGGTTTGCGTTTTCACCCATCTGTAACTTTGGGTATATTAAAATTCCTTGCATTCGAGCAGGTATTTAAAAACAGCCTGACCACACTTCCTATGGGTGGTGGTAAAGGCGGCTCCGATTTCGATCCTAAAGGAAAGAGCGATTTGAAAATTATGAGATTCTGCCAGGCTTTTATGAGCGAGCT
>CAZKUR010000031.1:0-2220 GCA_964556005.1 uncultured Ignavibacteriaceae bacterium
TAGAAAGATTTTAGTCCCTCTCGTTTTACTGCTAATCATTTCAATTCATTTTGAATGTTCAAGTTCAAGAAGTCAAATTAAAAACAATAATCCTAATGCTAACTTACCCGGCAAATATAATGGATATACTTTGCTGCCAAACGGATGGAAAATTTCACCAACCGGCGAACAGGTTCCCATCGGAGAATTTCCTCTTAATTTGATTGTAACAAAGGACGGCAAATATGCTATTACATCCAACAGTGGAATGAAAAAAAATTCAGTTTCTGTTATTGATTTAAAAAATAAAAAAGAAGTACAGCGTGTTGTCGTGGATAAAACATGGTACGGATTAGCTTTTAATGATGATGAAAGCAAGCTTTATGTTTCAGGCGCAGATAACAATGAGGTTTACATATATAATTTTCAAAACGGTAAATTAACATCCTACGGTTCGGTTGCTGTTGGAGATAGTTCATCTAAAAAAAGTCTCTCAATAACAGGAATTGATTATGTAATAAATAAAAATTATCTACTTGTTGTTTCAAAGGAATCGAATACTCTTTATGTAATAAATCTTAATAATAAAAAAGTTCAAAAGGAAATTCAGCTCGACGGTGCCTGTTATGATGTAAAAGCGGATCATAAAGGTGAATTCACTTATGTTTCCATCTGGAGTAAAGCGGAAATCGAAAAAATCAATTTAAATAATTTTGATATTTCCGCTAAAATAAAAGTCGGGGATCATCCGACCCAGGTGCTAATAACAAAAGATGATTCGCGATTATTTACTCCGGATGCCAATAATAACTCAACTTCGGTTGTGGATTTGAACAGGGACATCGAAACAGAAAAATTAAATTCGGCCCTATCTACAGACGTTCCTTACGGAAGCACTCCCGATGCAATTTGTTTCAATAAAGATGAAACGGTTTTATTTATTGCAAATGCAGATAACAATTATTTAGCTTTATTCGATATAAGCAAACCGGGTTATTCGAAAAGTATCGGATTCATTCCTGTCGGTTGGTATCCGACCGCAGTAAAATTTGACAAGGCTGAAGATAAAATAATAGTAGCAAATGGTAAAGGGCTTACTTCAATGCCTAATCCGGAAGGACCAATTCCTGGAAAAATAAGCGATCAAAAAGCAAAACAATATATTGGTTCTTTATTTAAAGGTACACTTTCGATTATAGATGTTCCATCGAAAGAAGAACTTGCTCAATTAAGTAAGAGGGTTTATGATAACACTCCCTATGTTTATAAAGAAAAAAATTGGGTTGGGATTCAAACTATAATTCCTGATAACCACAATCTTGCACCGAGCGAAATGATAAAACACGTTTTTTATATTATAAAAGAAAACAGAACTTATGATGAAGTCTTCGGCGATATACAAGAAGGAAACGGTGATTCATCATTATGTTTTTTCCCGTATAAAGTTACACCCAATCAGCATAAACTGGCGGAAGAATTCACTTTGTATGATAATTTTTATGTCGATGCAGAGGTTAGTGCAGACGGTCATAACTGGTCAACTGCAGCTTATGCTACGGATTTTGTTGAAAAAGAATGGCCTGTTTATTACGGACATAGAACAAAAAGCCCCTATCGTTTTGAAGGCGGCTATCCTTTAGCTGCTCCATCTTCCGGTTATATCTGGAATGATGTAGTTAAGCATGGAAGAACATTTAGGGATTACGGAGAGTTTGTAAGTGATGTAAAAGGTCATGAAGGTCTTTATCAGGGAAACGATGAAGATTTGAAACCGTATGTTTGTCAAACTTATCCGGGGTGGAATTTAAATATCAGCGATGTTTACCGTTACGAAATGTGGAAAAAGGAATTTGAAAAATTCATTAAGAATGATTCTCTCCCTGCATTTAATTTAATGAGACTTCCGAACGATCATACATATGGTACAGTAAAAGGAAAACCTACTCCAGAAGCTTACGCTGCACAAAACGATTATGCGGTTGGACTGGTTATCCAGGAAATATCACACAGTAAATACTGGAAGAACTCGATTATTTTTATTCTTGAAGACGATGCACAAGACGGTTCCGATCATGTCGATGCACATAGATCGACATTGCTTGTAATCAGCCCTTATGTAAAACGTCATTATGTTGATCATACTATGTATTCAACTTCCGGCGTACTTAAAACTATTGAATTAATACTCGGGCTTCCCCCGATGACACAATATGATCTTTCCGCTACACCGGTTTTGTTTTC
>CAZKUR010000031.1:2320-12283 GCA_964556005.1 uncultured Ignavibacteriaceae bacterium
GCAATTAGGTAGTGATCAAAAAAAGTCATTGCGAACGAGTCCTCGAGTGAGGCAATCTCGCTTTTAATTTTTTCAATGAAAGAGATTACTTCACCCGGCTTGCTCATGTCTTACAACGTGAAGCCGGGTTCGTAATGACTGACGCTTTTCCTTCCAATATACTCAAAAGGAATCTATTGTTAAAATTTAAAAAAATTAATTTTATTTTAGTTCACCAAACCACGCCTGTGCGAATTTCCGCGCTGCTTCGACAGGTTTTTTACCTGCCCTATAGCAGAGTTTCCATAGATAGTCTTTACTTTCATATTTTGAATTCACAAAAACCTTCCTGCCGTATTGATCGTCTGCAGTTTGAGCGTTATAGTCAACATCATTTGTTTTGTCCAAAAAATTCCGAAGCCACTTTTTTATCATAGGTTTGGGATTATTTTCAGGGTATTCTTTATTCCAATCATCAAGCTTTTGATTATAATCCGCCGTTTGCTTATCGTACATTTGTTTCATCATTTTTTCCATATCGGCATTGAACATGGGGTTGTCGGGATTATCAACTTCTTTCAATTGTTCTTTAAATGATTTTATTGTTTCATCAAAAGACGACTGCTGATCCGCCGGCATTTGCTTTTTGGTTTTCTCTAAATTTTCTATTGCCTTCTGTATGGATTCTTTTTGTTCCTTCTTCTGTTCTGCGGTTGATTTTGGTTTTTCCGGAGGCGAAGGTTTTTTAGTCTCCCTGAATTCATTATAACGTTTGATGAAATCTTTTGATGTAGTATTTTCTTTTACATAGTTTCCGACGGATTCAACAAACGATGCCCTATCACCCACGGCAATACTTTTTAATCCTTTTAAACCGGGCAACGAAAAATACGAACCGGAACAATCTGAAAAGATAATATTCTTTGCATTATCTTCGGAGAGTTGAATTACTTGAAGCAAGTGCTTCATTTTATCATCCATTATGCGGGAATAAACGAATCCCATAATCAAAATAAAAGCCGGAACAATTAAGAATAATTTTTTCATGTGAAGAATCTCCCTTTAAATTATTTTCGAAAGCGAAAATTGAATAAAAGAAAATTGATAAGCAACAGGAAGAAAATCGGAAATTTTCGGGAGAATTAGAAAATCATTTTTTATATTTGCCATTCCAAAATCATTAAACAAATATAATTCAGGGGCTTTAATTGACTGCAAAATCAAAAGCGAATGTCAAGCAAAAAGCTACGTGGAAATTCCCCAAGGCTTTTTGGACTGCGAATACAGTAGAATTGTTTGAACGCGCAGCTTACTATGCTGTATTCATAGCAATTACACTATATCTTTCACGGGTAGTTGGGTTCAGTGATATAAATGCCGGCTGGATCGGTGGAGTATTTGCAGCCGGATTATATTTCCTTCCACCGTTTACGGGAGCATATGCAGATAAAATCGGATTTCGAAAAGCCGTCATTCTTGCATTTTCACTTTTATCAATCGGTTATTTTACTCTCGGTGCGCTTCCGTATAAAGCCGCTGTTTTACCTGCACTCGTAATTCTTATGTTCGGCGGTTCGTTTATTAAATCGATAATTACGGGTACCGTAGCTAAGACAACTGATGAAGATACAAGAGCAAGAGGATATTCAATTTTTTACGGACTTGTAAATGTCGGTGCGTTTTTGGGCAAAACTTTCGCTTATCCTCTAAGACTTAATTGGGGCCTGGTTTCAATAAATTTTTATGCTGCCGTCATGACTTTCCTTGCACTTATTGTTGTTTATTTCTTTTATAAAAATATTAATATAGACGGCGAAGGAAAATCGTTTAAGGAAGTTTGGAGTGGACTTGTAAAGGTTGTTTCGAATGTAAGGTTAATTCTTTTAATTTTTATTGTAACTGGCTTCTGGATTATTCAGCATCAATTATATGCAACGATGCCGAAATATGTTTTGCGTACTGTCGGCGAACATGCCGCACCCGAATGGATTGCAAATGTTAATCCTTTGGTTGTAATGCTGTCGGTTGTTTTTATTACAAGCATGATGAAAAAAGTCAGGGCAGTTACTTCCATGACAGTGGGAATGTTTTTGATGCCGCTTTCCGCATTATTGATGGCATCAAGTTCGATACTTCAATCAATCACCGGCGAATCTGTTTCTGTTTTTGGAATTATTTCCGCACACCCGATTACCGTAATGATGATTGCCGGAATCGTTGTGCAGGGTTTTGCAGAATGTTTTATTTCCCCGCGCTATCTCGAGTATTTTTCATTACAGGCGCCTAAAGGTGAAGAGGGTCTTTACCTGGGATTCAGCCATTTGCATTCTTTTTTATCATCGATACTGGGCTTTGGAATTTCAGGCTACCTGTTAACGGCGTATGCCCCGGACCCTGCGCTGCTTTCGCCCGAACAATTAGTTCATGCATACGATCATGCGCATTATATCTGGTATTATTTTTCCGTGATCGGTTTAACCGCAGCTATAGCTCTACTATTTTATCGATGGTTATTCGATAAAAGAGATAAGCAGAAATTAGCGATGGAAAACTTATAACCCGGCAACGGATAAAATTAAAATTTTTAAAGTTGATAAACAGAAATTCTGATTAAAACTTCTTCCGTCCTTTATTAATTTTTTTGATTTCCCTGTGCAGTTTCTTTTCTTTTGCTTTCCGCTCGATTAATGAATCTTTATCGATTTTTGATCTTAAATATTCTTCCTCCTTCTGTAATTTTTTGAAGCTCTCAAATCTTTTAATGTTTAATTTCCCGGTTTCTAGTGCATCGATAATTGCACATCCCGGTTCAACGGTATGTGTGCAATTTGAAAACCTGCAATTTGCCGAAAGCTCTTCAATTTCGGGAAATACTGAATTTGTTCCATCTGATGATTTCCACAATTGGAATTCGCGCATCCCGGGAGTATCGATTATTAATCCTCCGGAAGGAATTAAAAAAAGTTCTCTTCTTGTAGTTGTATGTTTCCCTTTTGAATCTGATAACTTAACTTCCTGGGTTTTGATAATATCTTCTCCAAGGAGTTTATTTATTATGCTTGATTTTCCTACTCCCGATGAACCAACAAATGCACATGTCATACCATCACGAATAAAATCTTTCAGTTTATCTATTCCATAACCTGTTTTTGCACTCATAAAGAAAAATGAGAGGTTCGGAAAATTGTTTTCGATCCCGGTTTTCTTTGAAATGAAATCCTCATCAATATCTGTTTTGTTAAAAATTAATACCTGTTTAATATCGCCCTGAAAAGAAGAAGTCATGTATCTTTCGATTCTCCTGAAATTAAAATTTTCGTCAAGGCTTTGTACGATAAATAAAATGTCGATGTTAACGGCAATTACCTGTTCGTCAAATTTTTTACCGGCCGATTTTCTCGAAAACACAGACTTTCTTTTTAATATATCATGAATAATTGCTTTATTTTCATCGTTGAAATATTGAATTACAACCCAGTCTCCAGTTTTGGGTAAATCCGATATCGATGAACTTTCATAGAGAAGTTTCCCGGTAACCTCGCCTATAAATGAACCATTTTGATTTGATAAAATGTATCTTTGTCTGTCTTCCCGTATTACTCTTGCGGGAAGAAATTCTGTATTTAAATATTTACTAAATTTCTCTTCGAAGAATCTATTCCATCCTAAAAATTTTAAATGTTCCAATTTAAAATCTCCTTAAAAATTAAAAAATTATTATTGATTTTTATATAGAAATTCCCAGCCGAAAATGTTGGAATATCAGCCGATTTCTATGGCAAGAACTATGGATGGAATACGATAACTAATTGTTAGATTAACGAAAAAATAAACGCCTCGAAAAAATTATTTGAACGAAATATAAACCATTTATAGGATAATAAAAAGTCTGTCTATTTTTAAAACTCTTAGTCAAAATTTATATAAACGTCGGAGAACTTTTTAAATTAAAACCATTCAAACCAATCCCAACTATTTTATACCGTTCAAATAAAATAAAAACAATTCAACCAATTTACTAAGCAATTCATCATATTTTTATTAGATTAATATTTTATAAAAATAGATGTATTTAAATGAAAAATGAAATGATTTCACTGGAAAAATTGAATCGTCATTTCGCAAATCTTAATAATAAACCGAGGTCCTTATGAAAAAAATATTAACAGGATTATTTATCCTGGTATTCCAGGTTCTTGTGCTTGCACAGGTTGATGCAAGGATACTACAATACCCGGATGTTTCCGCTAAATATATAACTTTTGAATACGGCGGCGATATTTGGATAGTACCGAAAGAAGGAGGAATTGCCAACAGGCTCAGCTCACCCAAAGGAGAAGAGGTTTTGCCTAAATTTTCTCCCGACGGTTCACAAATTGCATACAGTGCAAACTATGATGGAAACATAGATGTATTTGTTATTCCGACTTTAGGTGGTATGCCTGTACGATTAACACACCACGGTATGACGGACAGAATTGTCGATTGGTATCCCGATGGTGAAAGTGTGTTATATGCTTCTTCAATGGAAAGCGGCAAGCAGAGATTTAACCAATTCTATAAAGTTTCGATTAAAGGGGGGATGCCCCAAAAACTTCCAATTCCTATGGCGGAATTCGGATCATTCTCTCCCGATGGAAATAAAATTGCATATACTCCGAAGACAAGAAGTTTCAGAACATGGAAAAGATACCGCGGCGGATGGGCAGCAGACATCTGGATTTTTGATCTGAAAAATATGACTGCGGAAAATATTACAAACAATCCCGCTAACGATGAATTCCCGATGTGGCACGGAAATACAATTTACTTTTTATCGGATAGAGGAGCATATGAAAGAAATAATATCTGGTCGTATGATGTTAATACCAAAGCGGTTAAGCAGGTAACCGATTTCAGCGACTTTGATGTTCACTTCCCATCACTCGGTCCTAACGATATTGTTTTTGAAGCAGGAGGCAGTATTTATCTTCTCGATCTTGCAACAGAAAAATATCACAAAGTTAAAATTGAAGTTGTTTCGGATGTTTCGACCTTAATGCCTAAAACCGAAAAGGTAGAGAAGTATATTAAAAGTTACTGGCCTTCACCGGACGGTAAAAGAGCAGTATTTGAAGCAAGAGGCGATTTGTTTTCTGTCCCTGCCGAGAATGGGAATGTTTACGATTTAACTAATACCTCCGGTTATGCGGAAAGATTTCCCGCCTGGTCGCCCGATGGAAAATATATTGCTTATTGGAGCGATAAATCCGGTGAATATGAGTTGACTTTAAAAAATATGGAGAAGCCTAATGAAGAAAAGAAATTGACTTCATATGGACCCGGCTTCCGCTATCATATCTTTTGGTCTCCGGATAGTAAAAAGCTTGCTTTCATTGATAAAGCAATGAAAATATTTATTTACGACCTCGATAATGATAAAACTACGCAAGTCGATAAAGCAGAATATAAATATGAAGGTGATTTGGAAAATTATAAAATGAGCTGGACTTCAGACAGCCGGTATCTTGCTTACTATAGGGAAGTCGAAAACACACACAATGCACTGTTTGTTTACGATACAAAGGAAGACAAAGTTCATCAATTAACTTCGGGCTATTACGATGATAGTCAGCCTGTTTTTGATCCGGATGGTAAGTATCTGTATTATTTAACAAACAGAACATTCAAACCAATTTACGGCGATTACGACGGTACGTTTGTTTATCCGAATACAACAAACATAGCAGCAGTTTCACTGGTAAAAGATACGCTTTCTCCAATGGCTCCAAAGAATGATTTGAGCGAAATAAATAAAGAAGAGAAAAAAGAAGTAAAAGGCAAGGATAAGATAAAGGAAGAAGCGAAAGAAAAGAAAGAAGAAAAACCAAAAGAAGTTAAAATCGATTTTGCCGGTTTCGAAGAGAGAGCAGTTTTATTACCTCCAGATGCAGGAAATTACAATCATTTATCTGCTGTTACGGGAAAAGTAATTTATCAAAAGTTTCCGAACAGCGGGTCCGGCGATAAGAAAAAACCTGTCGTTTACTATGATCTTGATAAAAGAGAAGAGAAAAATATAGTTGACGATGCAAACAGCTACCAGGTAACGGCAAATAATAAAAAGATTATGATTGCTGAAAAAGGTGCATTTTCAATAGTTGATATAAAACCGGATCAAAAGCTCGAAAAGAAAATGCCGGTAAGTGAAATGGAGATGACAATTGTCCCGCGTGAAGAATGGCATCAAATTTTTAATGATGTTTGGAGATTTGAGCGGGACTTCTTTTACGATCCGCATATGCATGGTGTTGATTGGAAAGCAATGAGAGAACGTTATGGAAAGCTTATAGATTATGCAGTTACTCGCTGGGATGTGAATTATATCTTAGGTGAACTGATCGGTGAGATGAGTTCCTCTCATACATATAGAGGCGGAGGCGATGTTGAACAACCTGAGCATGAAGCAGTCGGATACCTTGGAATTGATTGGGAATTAGCCAACGGCGCTTATCGAATTAAGAAAATAATAAGAGGCGGTCCGTGGGATACAGAAGTAAGATCACCGCTTGATGAATCAGGTGTTAAAGCAAAAGAAGGCGATTACATCCTCGCAGTTAACGATGTACCGATAGATGTTACAAAAGATCCCTGGGCTGCTTTTCAGGGTTTAGCAGATCAAACGGTTGTGTTAACGGTTAACGATAAACCGACAATGGATGGTGCATGGAAGGTTACGGTTAAAACATTAAAAGATGAAACAAGGCTTAGAAATCTTGCCTGGATTGAAGCAAATAGGGAAACGGTAGATAAACAAACCGACGGAAAAATAGGTTATATCTATGTTCCCGACACAGGCATCAACGGACAGACGGAACTCGTCCGGCAGTTCTTTGCTCAATTTACAAAGCAGGGATTAATTATTGATGAAAGATTCAATAACGGCGGACAAATTCCGGATAGGTTTGTCGAAATGTTGAATAGAAAACCGCTGGCATTTTTTGCAACCAGAGACGGTAAGAGCGGGCAGGTACCTGAAGTTGCTAACTTCGGACCGAAAGTTATGTTAATCAACGGATGGAGCGGATCGGGCGGAGATGCCTTCCCGGATATATTCAAAAAAGAAGGTGTCGGTCCTCTGGTTGGAATGAGAACCTGGGGAGGATTGATTGGAATCTCCGGCGCGCCTTCATTGATAGACGGCGGTTATATTACTGTACCTACTTTCAGGCAGTACAATCCCGACGGAACATGGTTTGCGGAAGGACACGGCGTTGATCCCGATTATAAAGTTGTTGAAGATCCTGCGCAGCTTGCTAAAGGTGTGGACACGCAGCTTGAAAAAGCTATTAGTGTTGAGTTGGAATTGTTAAAGAAAAATCCGCCGTTGATTCCGAAGCATCCGCCTTACCAGAACAGAACGCCTGGCGGCAAATAATAATTTAAAATCAGACATTTTATAATTTCAAAAATCTTTCTGTGTCCCGGTATCGAGCCGGGGCACAGAATACAATTAAAAAGTAAACTTACATTCATCTGCCTTGTAGAATCCGTCAAATAGATTATTAACCTTTAATCACTATTCAGTAGACAAACACAAACCAAAAATTTATTTTGCTACCGTAATAATATCCAATCATAACTAACAAAATAGGAGGCTGCTATGAAAAAGCTTGGATTAGTAACAGTTGCCTTTGCGGTTTTGTTGTTATCTGTTTCCGCATACGCAAACAAACCAGTAAAGTCCTCTCTCGAAATTGTTGACAATTTGATAGTTGGGCTTAATTCCGACAATTACGGTTTAAAAGTCAGTTCAGCTTATGTCCTTGGTGAATTACTAGATCGTAATCTAGTTAAAAAAGATAAAGCAGCAGAAGCGATTATTCCTCTTTTGCGAATACTTCATGATGAACAAACTGAAAATGCGAGAATTGTTGCAGCACTTGCATTATATAAAATTGGACATGGGATCGGAGTTTATAACCTGGGCGATGCCGCTTTGCAGGATGACAGCGAAAGAGTTCGAAAAATATGTGAAAATCTTTACTGCGATTTTCATATAAAGAACGGCAGCGCTTATTTCTGCCACTATCTGCATTATTGAAATTTAATTTAACCTATTGGGGAGCCAAAAATAAAGGCTCCCTTTTTTTATCCTTTTTTAATTCGATTCATTCCTTTTATTTGATTAGATTTTCGATGTAAAATTCCAGCGAAGAGGTAAGTAATGTTACTTTTCTTACTTATTATTTTTTTCATCACTCTTGTAACAATTGTCATATTAATGACGAAGAATAAAAAAGAGATGGGTTCAAATATTTTACAGAGACAAAAGCTGTCGACTCTGCTTGATAAAGAATTGAGCCATGAAAAAAAGGAGGAAGAAAAAGCAGAAGAGGAAGTAAAAAAAAGATATAGCTTTGAAGCTGAAGCAAAAGACGAATTTGAAATACTCAAACAGATGAAACAAAGAGAATATGAAAAATATCTTCTTCCGGGAATAAAAAAATATCAGAGTAAGGATTTAAAAGGGGCCGGGGAAGAATTTACAAAACAAATAATGAATAGTTCGGTAATAGCCGAAGCTTATTACTGTAGGGGTTTACTTAGAAGTGTGATGAGAGAGTTTGACAGCGCGATAAAAGATTACGATGAGGCTCTTAATTATAAGCTGGAATTCAAAAGTGTTTTCTTCAACAGAGGGATTGCCAAACTGAATGTCAAAAATTTCAGCGGTGCGGCTGCTGATCTTGAAAATTTTATTTCAACAAATTCCCGGGATGCCGAAGCGCATTTTAACTTAGGCCTTGCGGAAAAAGGACTTGGCAATAATTCAAAAGCAATGTCGGCTTTTAATAAGGCTGTTGAATTGAATTCCCGTCATGAAGCGGCTTATTTTGAAAGAGGGATAATCAAAAAAAGACTCGGCGATGAAAAGGGCTTTTGTTCGGATATGAAGCTTGCTTTTAACAGCGGGTTTTTAGGCGCACATTATTATATAAAAAAATACTGCAAGGGATAAAAAATTTTCTTCTTATGAGTTGTTAGTTTTTGCTATCGAAATTATTTACTTGCTAAAATAGATTTTGGTAAAACACAAACTATACGGATTACGCAGATTAGCACGAACACATAAAAATTCCCATCGCTTAGGTAATTTATCCGGGAAATAATGGAAGGATAGTCGAGTCTTCCATTTATCGTTCTAATTAAAGAACTGCAATTAAAATATTTATATTCATAAAACCGGTAGATGAAATTTTCATTAAAAATTCATTTTTCTCCCATAACTTGTAATAAAAAAATATTTAGAGGCTATTATGGATTTAATTATAATTGCGCTGGTTCTTGGCTCTTTATTCGGAATTCATGCATTATTTAAAATTTTTAATTTAAAACCTGTACCTGTTTTTTCGGCATTAATTCATGGCTTGTTGGCTTTGCTGGGAATGGTGCTTCTCTTTGTACCACAGGGAAAATGGAGTCATGGGGCGGTATTCACTATAGGGCTGCTTTTATTAATTGCTGCAACTATAACCGGCGTAGCACTGGAATTTATGAAGATTGAAAACTCAGCGGTTAAATCAAAAATTTATGCGGCGGTTCATACGGTGTTATCTGCAGCAGGATTAATTTTAATAATAGCTTATGTCGTTCACACTGGAAGCTGGGGAATGTAAAATCGAGATGAAGATTTTAAAAAAATAATTGCCGCGACATTAAAAACTTTTGCATCATTAATAATTTTACCTGCAAAAAAATCAGATTTAAATTGCATCGAGTAAACTTAAAACTATCTCCTTTTATTGTTAAATTTGGAGTCGTATTAAGTTATAGTATTGCTGTATAAATAATAATGAAAAAAATGAAAACTGAAAAAAGTAAAATCCTTTTTGAGACCGCACAAAAATATATTCCGGGTGGAGTCAATTCACCTGTTAGAGCATTTAAATCAGTTGGTGGAACACCGTTGTTTATTACACATGGTGCCGGTTCGAAAATGTA
>CAZKUR010000031.1:12383-34434 GCA_964556005.1 uncultured Ignavibacteriaceae bacterium
AAAGCGGGGTCCGGTGCACTGACTCTTGGCGTTCCTACAAGTCCGGGTGTAACGAAAGGAAATGCAGCCGATACCTTACTTGCAGGTTATAATGATATCGATTCCGTAAAGAAATTAATTAGAGAGAATAAAGATGAAATAGCTGCGGTAATTATTGAACCGGTGGCTGGCAATATGGGAGTTGTACCTGCATCCAAAGAATTTTTAACTGAGCTGCGGGAATTATGCAGCAATGAAAAAATAGTACTGATATTTGATGAAGTAATGACCGGCTTCAGACTTGCAAAAGGAGGAGCTCAGGAAATTTTAGGAATCAAACCTGATTTGACAACTTTTGGAAAAATTATCGGCGGAGGCTTGCCTGTCGGAGCTTTCGGCGGCAAAAAGGAAATTATGGAAACAATTTCTCCAAGCGGGCCAGTTTACCAGGCAGGCACACTTAGCGGAAACCCCCTGGCAATGTCGGCAGGTTTTGCCGCATTAAACCATATCAAAGAAAATCCTTCCATTTACAAAAACTTAGAGGAAAAATCGGCCATTCTTGAATCCGGATTTAAGGAAAACCTTAAAAAATTGAAGAAAAATTATGCTTTTAATAGAGTAGGTTCCATGATGTGCATGTTTTTTACCGAAGAAGATGTAGTTGATTTTAACTCGGCAATAAAATCCGATACACAGCTTTACGGTAAATATTTTCATAATATGCTTGAACGCGGAATTTACTTAGCTCCCGCACAATTTGAAGCTGTTTTCGTTTCTTCTGCGCATACAAAAGAAGATTTGGAAAAGACAATAATTGCTCATTTTGAGTCAATTAAAGCATTATAAAGATTAAAAATTTTGCAATATTTTCTCCTTCATCTTGACACTGATAAATAAAAGTGTAATTTTCTATTAATAAAATTTTCGTTATTTACACTTATTAGATTTTCTCAAGGGAAGGGGAAAATCTTTAGCCCTGAAGCGGGGAAATACTATTTTTCCCGGATACCCGCATAATATTACAGTTTCCCTTTTTGTTGAAATAAATATTTAAGAAACTAAATCATCTTAACCGTTTTTCAATTATTAATAATTGTATAAATTTCAATTATGAGTACATCCTTATAAACGGTTAAAGGGCTTATTTTAGTTCATATTATTCACTCATTTCTCAGAGGAGGTGCTAATGAAAAAGGTCCTAACTATTACATCAATAACTTTATTGATTTCTTTATTTTCAATTCAATCCAGCTTTGCACAAAGGTTTTTAATCGGGCCAAGAATAACCGGTAACCTAAATATATTTAATGCAAAGAATCTTGTAGGTACCTGGAATGGGGTGGGTGTTGGAATCGGTGGAACCCTCGATCTTTCCTTCAACCAGCATATTGGTATAATGGTCAATTTAACTCCGTTTGATATGAAAAACTTTTCTAATTCTGTAACAAATAATAATACTACCACTGAAACATCGTGGACAATGTCATACGTGACCGTAGATCCAATGTTCAAAGCAGAATTCAGCGGTTTCTACCTTGTAGGCGGACCTTCGATAGCAATAAAAATAAATTCAAGCGGCGAAGAGACAAGATCTACACCTGGTCAAAATCCAACCGTTATACCATTAGGAATTCAAACAAACACGGTTGTTTTAGATTTAGCACTTGGAACAGGGTATAATTTTACATTATCACCTGGTTTATATCTTGGTACAGACTTCATGGCATATATTCCTATAACGGATACTTACAATCTTATTAACACCAGCAACAGTATTTTTTCATTAAAGCTAGGCGTTTCTTTAAAGTTTAAAATAAATTAAAGGAGGATTTATGAAAAAATTTTTATTTGTTTTAATATCTGTTTCATTTATTCTTTTCAATTACGGATGTAATAAAGATTCGGGTGGAGGCGGAACAGATCCTTTTGGGAGTGGAATAGACGGAGGTGGAACAGACGGAGGTACCGGAAATATAACATTTGAAATCCAATCCAAAGCAGGTCAGCAAGGCGGAACTGAATTTGACTTTAAGGCAAGTTCCAATTTTACAATAACAAGGATTGAAGTTTCAGAAACTACCGGTTCCGGCTACAGTGATCAAGGAGATTTTGACGGAACTACTGTGTTTGATGGCGGAACTTGGTACCAGTTGATTGAAATAGGCGGTGTTCAATCAAATATGCATTTTAAATTTCGATTTGTAGGGAAAACCTCGCCGGATAAAACGGATTTTGATAAAACAGCGGAATATACTGTTCCGTAAAAATTTACTCCCAATTTTAACAAAAGCTTGTGCAAAAAAGTTTCCCGATATTGCACAAGCTTTCTTATTTTAATGTTATTAGGTAAACTTTAAGACGATTTGTGGGTTGGGGGCAGATTCTTTTTTCAAATCTATATATTCTTTTTTAATCGATATAAAATAATTTCGACCCACTGAACCTTCCTGAAAGTTTTCTGCGCATGTAGTATGTAAAGAAAATTTAATTAATCAACCTATTCCTCAATTAAATTTAGGAAGTATATTTATGAAAAAATATATATATGCGGCAGCGGCATGCTTAATTTTGATTTGTTCCTTTTCAACTCAGAGCTTTGCACAAAGGTTTTTAATCGGGCCAAGAATAACCGGTAACCTAAATATATTTAATGCAAAGAATCTTGTAGGTACCTGGAATGGGGTGGGTGTTGGAATCGGTGGAACCCTCGATCTTTCCTTCAACCAGCATATTGGTATAATGGTCAATTTAACTCCGTTTGATATGAAAAACTTTTCTAATTCTGTAACAAATAATAATACTACCACTGAAACATCGTGGACAATGTCATACGTGACCGTAGATCCAATGTTCAAAGCAGAATTCAGCGGTTTCTACCTTGTAGGCGGACCTTCGATAGCAATAAAAATAAATTCAAGCGGCGAAGAGACAAGATCTACACCTGGTCAAAATCCAACCGTTATACCATTAGGAATTCAAACAAACACGGTTGTTTTAGATTTAGCACTTGGAACAGGGTATAATTTTACATTATCACCTGGTTTATATCTTGGTACAGACTTCATGGCATATATTCCTATAACGGATACTTACAATCTTATTAACACCAGCAACAGTATTTTTTCATTAAAGCTAGGCGTTTCTTTAAAGTTTAAAATAAATTAAAGGAGGTACATATGAAAAAATTATTTTTAATGTTTATTCCAGCCATATTATTAATAATAGGCGGCTGCAGTAATAATAGTTCGGGCGGTAATCCTACGAATCCATTTACTGGCGGCGGAAATGGTGGCGGTGGTACTGGTGGCGGTACCGGCAATGTTACTTTTCAAGCTCAGGTTGGTGCTGATCAACAGAACAACCAGTATTTCGTATTCACTCCCGATCAAAGTGTGACTTTAGATTTGGTTGTTATAAATTGTGCCGCGTTAAATGTAAGTAATGAACAGGTGAATGGAGATGGTACTACTGTATATTCCAATAATTCTCCGATTCAGCTTGGTCCAATAAATGTTCAATTACAAACAGGCCAGCAGTGGACGTTTACAATTTCAGGTAAAATTGGAAGCGCAAACGGCCAGGCATATTCTTCAACAGTTAATTACCAGGTTCCTTAAAATTTATATTCTTACTTTCTCTCTCATAAAGCTTGTGCAATAATATTTTATCTCCTGCTGGCACAAGCTTTAAGTGAATAAAGTTGTTCCGGAGTAATAATTCTATCTTCCAGAATTCAAATAATATTTAATGCTTTTTGTTCAATTAAAGGAGTGAGTATATGAAAATAAAATTCGCATTTTTACTTGCCGCTGTTTTTTTCTTTGTTGCTATTTCCGGATGCAGTAAAAAGAATAGCAACCCCGTAAGCAATAATAATGGCGGCGGAGCAATTGGTGGAATTGGCGGTACCGGAGGAGGAAGCAGCAATGTAACTTTTCAAATTCGATCCGAAGCCGGGCAAAACGGCGGAACTGAGTTTGATTTTAGCCCGAGCGAAAATCTAACGCTTTCGGAAATATTCGTAAATGAAACGACTATCGGATTTAAGGATACCGTTCAAATTACCGGAACAACTGCTTATCAGAAAGGAACTTTTTATCCTATAAATGAATATACCGGTGTTCAAAACGGGATGCATTTTAAATTTGAATTTATCGGCAAGACTTCAGCCGATAATAAGTCTTTTGATGTAACTGCCGAATACACTGTTCAAAGCAGCACCAATAATAATCCAACCTTTCAGGTGCAGCTCGTACAGGATCAGCAGCAGCAGCCGTACTTTGAATTTACCCCCGATACTTCTGTAACTGTTAATTTAATTACGGCTGATTGTGCAGATGCAAACGTGAATAATCAACAAATTCAGGGAGATGGTACGACCGTATTCTCTGCCACGGTTCCGTTTTATATCGGTCCGGTTACCGTTGCTTTACAATCAGGTCAGCAATGGACTTTTACAATTACCGGCAAAATAGGCAGCACTACAGGACAAGACTATACTTCAACCGTTAATTTTACCATTCCTTAAAGTTTATCATTTATTACATTTCTCTCTCAAATAAAGCTTGCGCAAAAAATTCTTTGGAATTACGCAAGCTTTTTTATTATTACTTTTCATAAAATTTTGTAAATTTAACCCTAATAAGCTAAATAATTTTCAATCTAATTTTAAACCATGAAAAAAATATCCCAGATTATATTCGTATTTGTGTTTATTGTCCTTATAAGTAATGTCTCCTATTCTCAAATTAAACTCGGACCAGGTGTGGGAATGAATATAAATATCAATAACGGTTCCGATATAAAAGCGTCAGGCGGTATAGGTATTTTGGCAAGCGGCCAATTAGAAATTCCTCTTACTAAAGTTCTGGCACTTGTTACGAACGTTCAATTTTACGATAACCGCAGCGGATACTTTAAAATAAATTCTACCAGATATGAAACAGACCAAACCGGCGAAATCTGGGGAATTAAGGATTCAATGGATTACTCCACAAGTGTTGCATACGTTTCTTTTGAACCAATCCTGGAAATTAGGACAAGTAAAGTATTTTATTTCCTGGCCGGAGTGTCTTTCGGCTATAACGTGCAAAAAAGTTATAAAGTGACTACAACAGAATCTTTTCCACCTTATTATGATGGAACAGGTATTACATTGAGGCCGACAACAACTGAAAAGGGTAATTTCAATGATGAGAAATATAGGTTTGGGATGAAATTTGGATTCGGTTTTGATATTCCTGCTAATATTTTTGAGATATCTCCCCAGTTGTATTATGATTACGGTTTTACAAATGTCAGCTCCAATCTGAACTGGAAAATTCAGACGATCCAGCTTTTAGTAACATTTAAATTCCAACTGGATTGATCTGTTTGGAAAAATATTTTACGTTTCATAAATGAGCGACTTTTAGCTTGATCATCCGTTAATTAAGTTCATTACCGTGACTGAAATAATTTGTTGTATTTACTGCAATTCTTATTTTTTCCTTTGTGGAACTACACGCGATAACCAGTGAAATTATAAAAGTATTTCGGGCGGTTTAACGGTTAGTAGTTTTATCTATAAATTATGTATAGGCATATAGGTTATGATTAGGTCTGGTCATATATGGAAGCGAATTTTTTTTATTAACATTTTTAGATTAACCGCAAAAATTTTTCTGCCTCAAAAAATAAAACCCCGTATAATTTGTTTCTTTATCATTGCAGTAATTACATTTTTTTTCCAGCCCGGAATTTATTCTTTTTATTATGGCGGGAATAAAATATTAGGCGTAAACAGTAAACATTATTTATCTAGCACAATCATCCTAAAATTAAAAAACCAGCCTTCAGTAAATTCCAGCGGTTCAGTTAATCTACCGGTTAAATTATTTTCAAGGTTAAGCCGCCTCGGTTTAAAAGAAGCAGAGCTGATGTTTCCGAATAAAATTAATGAAAAAAAATTCGGCCTTGGAAGAATTATTGTTATAAATTTTTCAAAGGAAATCGACCCTATAATAATTTCGAAAAAGGTAAGAAATTTTACCGGCGTTGAATGGGCCGAGCCAAAGTATGTTCAAGAATTAGCCTTTGTCCCAAACGACCCGCATTATTCATCTCAATGGAACCTTTCAATAATAAATGCAGAAAATGCCTGGGATATTTCACAAGGCGATACCAATGTTGTAATTGGAATTGTAGATACCGGTATTGATTGGGATCATCCCGACCTTGCTGCAAATATATGGATTAATAGGGGTGAAATACCTAACAACGGAATTGATGATGACGGCAATGGATATATTGATGATGTAAGAGGCTGGGATTTCGGAGGAACAAACGGTACTCCAGATAACGATCCTAAAGAAGATGCTCCAATTCACGGAACACATGTTGCCGGCATAGCATCGGCTGTTACTAATAACGGAACCGGGATTGCTTCGATCGGCTTTAAATCTAAAATAATGGCGGTGAAAACATCCATCGGCGCCGCAACCGATTTGGCCTATGGCTACGAAGGAATTGTTTACGCTGCTGATAACGGTGCAAAAATTATAAACTGCAGTTGGGGGAACAATTCATATTCAATTTTAGCCCAGGAAATAATTAATTATGCAATTTCAAAAGGAGCATTGATTGTTGCGGCAGCCGGCAATGATAACAGTTCGCTTCCATTTTACCCTGCAGCCTACGAAGGGGTTTTATCGGTAGCAGCAACTACAATTTCCGATATCAAAGCTTCATATTCCAATTTCGGTTATACTATCGATGTGTCTGCCCCCGGCGGCGACGGTATCAATCCGATTTACTCGACATGGGAAGAGGAAACATATACTACATTATACGGAACATCGATGGCAGCACCGTTGGTTTCCGGTTTGGCAGCTTTGGTGACTGCACATTTCCCCAATTATTCACCATTGCAGGTAGGGGAACAAATAAGAGTTAATTGTGATAATATAAATGCTCAAAATCCAAATTACATTTTTCTGTTGGGAAGAGGAAGAATAAATGCTTATAAAACTTTAGATAATTCAAGTTCGGAATCCGTTAGAGCAATAGATATAAATTTCTCAGACGATCCGCCGGGAGGTAATGGCGATGGAGTTTTTCAGCCTGGAGAAACGATTTCGGTTGGTGTAAAATTTAGGAATTATTTGAGCTCAACATCCAATTTAATGATTAACCTGCAGAGTGAAAGCAATTATGCCGTTGTAGATAACGGAACATTCAATGTAGGGTCAGTAGCAACTCTGGATTCTTTTGATAATTATTCTTCAAGATTTACTTTTACTATTTCAAATTCGATCCCGCAAAATCAAAATCTTCCGTTTCTATTAAATTATGACGACGGAAATTATACCGACTTTCAGTGGATCAGCACAATAGGAAATCCGAATTATGCAAATCAATCAGGCAATAGAATTTCGGTTACATTAACAAGTAAGGGAACATTAGGATTTAATGATTATCCTTCGAACATGCAGGGTGATGGTTTTCATTTTAAAGAGCAGCAAAACGGAAACTTCGGCTCGAACCTTTTATTTGAAGGCGCATTGATTTTAGGAACATCTTCTACTCAAATTTCCGATGAGGCCAGGGGTGCGGATGCAAATTACCAGGATACGGATTTCAATGTTTTGCATCCTTTTATTCTAAGTGTCCCGGGGAATATATCTGACCAGCAGGGGCAGGCAATTTTTAATGATGACGGTGCGGGCAGCAGTAAAATCGGAATAAAGGTAAGGTTCCGGTCTTATTCATTTGCCGATCCGCCATATGACGATTTTATAGTTCTCCGTTATACTTTGACAAATGAAACTTCTTCGAACATAAATAACTTACATGCCGGAATTTTTACTGACTGGGATTTTATTGACGGCGACGGAAGCGGCGATACAACTTCTTACGATCCGACGGGAAATTTCGGATTTGCGTATCATAAAGCAGGAAACCCTAACGCATGGATCGCAACCGCATTAATCTCATCGAATAATTACGGCTTTTATGCAATAAATAATCGCGGCGATGATGGTGACATAAATATTTATGACGGATTCTCCGACAGTGAAAAATGGCAAACTATCTCAAGCGGTCTCACAAAGCTTCATGCAGGCGGATTGGATATTTCAAATGTAACTTCCGGGGGGCCTTATAATATTGCCCCTGGCCAATCTGTTGATGTTGCTTTTGCAATAGCAGGCGGTTTAAATTTAAGCGATTTACGAACAGCCGTTCAGAATGCAAAATCCAAATACCAATTAATTCTTTTAGATGTAAAAAATGAAAGCAATAATCTTCCGGACAATTTTGATTTATCCCAGAATTATCCGAATCCGTTCAATCCAACAACTAAAATAAATTATTCAGTTCCTAAAACTAGTTTTGTAACAATAAAGGTTTACAATGTTTTAGGTAAAGAAGTTGCCGAATTGGTGAATGCTGAAAAACATGCCGGAGAATATAATGTTCAGTTTTCAAGTAATAAATTAAATTTAGCGAGCGGGGTTTATTTTTATAGAATGAGAGCCGTTCCATCCGAAAGATCAGAACAGGTCTTTGTGGAAACGAAAAAATTAATTTTATTAAAATAGAAAATATTCAATTTGATGTTGCTTATTTGTATATACATTCAAATCATTTATTGAATTGAATCTATTTATAAGTCTTACAGCGGGAATTGGGGCTTTAAAATATTCCGGTAAAACCGGACTATTTTTTTATAAAAAACCTATAAAAAAGTAAATTAACTAATTTGAAATTTGTGACCTCCATTTATTTTATAATGATAAAATCTATATAAATTGAGATGGTAAATAGATAATCAATTTATGGAGCTTATTATGAATTTTAAAGAGGGAAGAGACTTATTTAATGATTTTAAACAATCTTTAATCATATCAAAAATCTTCTTAATTATTTTTATTTTATTTGCAGGTTTTAATACCGTTTTTGCCTCGGTTAATAATCCGCCGAAAGATGATAATATCTTGCGTGCTACTTTAAAAAACGGTCTCAGGGTTATAATTGTGAAAAATGATTTAGCCCCTGTAGTAACGACAGAACTTAATTATTTGGTCGGATCTAATGAAGCGCCGAAAGGATTCCCCGGAACTGCGCATGCATTGGAACATATGATGTTCCGTGGAAGCAAAGGATTAAATGCAGATCAGTTGGCAGATATCAGTGCCGCAATGGGCGGAAATTTTAATGCCGATACAAGGCAGAATGTTACGCAGTATTTCTTCCTCGTTCCTTCAGAAGATTTAGACCTTGCGCTGCATGTCGAATCAATGCGAATGAAATCTTTGTTGAGTACAGATTCATTGTGGAAAAATGAAAGAGGTGCCATTGAGCAGGAAGTTGCACAGGATTTATCGAATCCCCAATATATATTTTATACTAAATTGCTAAAAGCAATGTTTAAAGGAACTCCGTACGCTCATGATGCTCTGGGAACAAAACCTTCATTCGATAAAACATCAGGCGCAATGCTGAAAAAATTTCACAGCGAGTGGTATGTTCCAAACAATGCCGTGCTTGTTATTGTAGGGAAAGTCGATCCGCAGAGTGCATTGGAAAAAGTAAAAGATCTTTTCGGAGATATTCCAAGTAAAAAGCTTCCTCAAAAACCAAAAGTAAAATTGGAGCCGGTTAAAACGGATACTTTAAATCTTAATACTGATCTTCCGTATGGTTTAGCAGTTGTTTCATTTAGGATGCCCGGAACGAGCAATCCCGATTACCCTGCTGCGCAAATTTTAACCGATGTTCTTAACAGTAAACGTGCTGATCTTTACGGACTCGTTCCACAGGGTAAAGCTTTATATGCAGGCTTTTCATTGAGTGGATTGCCGATGTCCGGTTTATCATTTGCAATCGGAGTTTTTCCCAAGGGAGCAAATTCCAGGCTGTTGCTGAAAGACGAAAGCGATGTGCTTTCCAATTATTTAAAGAACGGACTGCCGGAAGATTTGGTTTTAGCTGCGAAAAATCATGAAATTGCCGATGCTGAATTTCAAAAAAATTCTATTTTCGGTTTGGCGAACGCATGGTCTGAAGCGGTTGCAGTCGACGGTAACGAATCACCCGATGCCGAACTTGCAGTTTTAAAAAAGGTAACTGTTGATGATGTTAATAGAGTTGCAAGAAAATATTTAAATTTTAATCATGCAATTTTTGCCGTATTAACGCCTCAGGAATCCGGGAAACCTATTTCGCGAAAGGGGTTTGGCGGCGCAGAATCGTTTGCACCCAAAAATCCCAAAGAAGTTGAATTGCCGGAGTGGGCACAAAAATCCATCGCAGAATTAAAAGTCCCTGGATCCGTAATCAACCCGGTAGTCGATACTCTTAGCAATGGAATTAGATTAATAATTCAGCCGGAATCGATCAGCAATTCCGTAAGCGTTTATGGCGAAGTTAAAAACAACCCGGATCTCGAAATTCCTAAAAATCAGGAAGGTGTAGATGATATTTTATCCCAGTTGTTTTCGTACGGCACTAAAAGTCTCGATAGATTAGCATTCCAAAAAGCTCTCGACGACATTGGAGCACATGAGAATGCAGGAACAAGATTCCATCTTGAAGTACTTACAGATCATTTTGAAAAGGGAGTTCAGCTTCTTTCCGATAATTTATTGCACCCTGCATTGCCGGAAAAATATTTTAAAATTGTTCAAACACAAACCTCAAGAGAGGTAGCAGGTGAGCTGAAAAGCCCGGACTATTTAACCAATAAAGCTTTATGGGATGCATTGCTTCCGAAAGGTGATCCTCAATTACGGCACAGTACTCCGGAAACAGTTGATTCGCTTTCTCTTGAAGATGTAAATGAATACTACACGAAGGTTTTCAGGCCTGACCTCACTACAATTGTAGTAGCGGGGAATATTGATCCTAAAGAAGCTAAACAAGTTATTGAAAAATATTTTAACGGATGGAAAGCAGAAGGCACGAAACCCAAAACCGAATATCCTTCTGTTCCTCTCAATAAGCCTGAGACTACAGCCGTTCCCGATAAAAGCAGAGTCCAGGATGAAGTAACTTTAGCCGAGACTCTCGAACTGACCAGAGAAAATCCGGATTACTTTGCTCTGCAATTGGGAAACCGTGTTCTTGGCGGCGGTTTTTATGCTTCAAGGTTTTATAAGGATTTGCGTGAAAATGCAGGTTTAGTGTATTATGTGTCTTCAAGCTTTAACATCGGGAAAACACGTTCGACATACCAGGTTAGATACGGATGCGATCCGCCGAATGTTTCAAAAGCTAAATCCGTAATTGTTAGAGATTTGAAACAAATGCAAACGACTCCTGTAAGTGAAAAAGAATTGCATCAGGCAAAAGAGATTGCAGTTAGAAGTATCCAGGTTTCCGAATCGAGTGTGGGAAGTATTGCGAACGGTTTGCTGGGCAGATCGATTGAAGATTTGCCTCTAAATGAACCGACTATAACAGCGCAAAAATATTTAAAACTGACGTCGCAGGAAATAAAGGATGCATTTTCGAAATGGGTTCATCCTGATAATTTTGTCCAGGTTTCGCAAGGACCGAATCCGCAATAATAAAATTGTTGCCTTCAAGGTTGCTGAGAATTTATCATCATGCGGCCTTGAAGGTTTCTGTATAGGATGCAATAATCAGGAGAAAATATTAACGGGACCTTATGAACTTGTTTCCGGCTTTCCCGGTATTTTGTTTATTCCGCAGCCGCCAGCAATTTTAATATTTTTTATTAATTTTAGTCTCTTATAATCAAAGACATAAATGACTGATCTATTGCCGAATCCATCATCGAAGATTAAATAATGATTTAGCAGCAGAAAATTTTTTATTCCGCTTCCATCCCAGCTTTTTAATATTTTATTTATCCCAATTGAATAAATAAATAATTTGGAAGTCTCCGGACTTTTTGACCAAAGCGATTTATTCCCTTTGCTTAAATCAATGGTTGATAAAAAAATATATTTATCATCATTCCATGCAATATCGTTTAGTTTCTGCGTGGTTCCGGCAATTAATGATCTCGTGTTTTTTATGCCGTCAGCCAAATAAATTTCTGTATAGGCGGAGTCTTCTATAACTTTGATAGAATATTTATTATCAGGGGAATTTATTTTTAAATTTTGTTTTTGCGGAACCGGGTAGCCGTTTTTTGCAAGATTGTAAGTTTCGGTTTTATTGTATACGAGCTTGCCGTATGTATTAAATATTTTAGTGTTTTGATTAAGATAAGTTGCAATTTTCTTATCGATTGAGTTTATTATAACCTTAAATGAGTTATCAACTCCCATGCTTGTAAAAAGCTGAATGCCATCACCCAAAGATGAAATAAAATTTATATTCAAAGTCTGCAAGTTTATCAAATATGCTTTTGCATTTCTAATATAAAAGGATGCACCGCTTTTACCGTAGCTCAGGGCGGTTACAAAGAAAGCAAACTTTTTGTCGCTTGAATACAAAAGGCTAACGACAGATTCATCCGGTTTATACCAGAAAAGTTTTGATTTCCCTGATTTAAAATCGAACCGGTAAATTGCAGGACGGTCTGCTTTCATTCCGACAAATATAAAGCTGCGGACACCAATGGTATTTTGTGCAATTTTCTTATTATTATTTAACCAAGGTTTCTGTCCTGTTTTCTGATTGCAGCCGGCAGAAAAAATTAAAGCGCAAATGATTAAAGCTGTTTTAAGCTTAAGCACTGTTGAGCCCGCCGATTGTTAAAAATACTTTTAAGATGAAGTTAACAACATCCATAAAATAATTCCAAAGCGGACTGTAAATGAGAAGAAGTAAAATTATGGAACCATAAAGCCCAAGTCTGAGAATAGAGGCAGTAAATTTACCAGGGAAAATATCGAATAAAATATGCGAACCGTCCAGCGGAGGGATCGGCAGAAGATTAAAGGCAAAAAGAAAAATGTTAAAAAATACTCCGTACCATAAAAAATTAACTACGTACTTGTGATAAGTAAAATCAAAATGAATAACCGAAACAAGGATTACAAACATTAGAAGAGCAAGAAGAAAATTCGAAAACGGCCCGGCGAATGAGACCAGTGCATCATCTCGCAGATGGTTTTTAAAATTCCTCCTGTCGATTGGAACAGGCTTTGCCCAGCCGATTAATGCAAAACCGGAGGCAAAGGAAGCAATCGGCATAATTACCGTCCCGATCAAATCTGCATGCTTAAAAGGATTTAACGTTAATCTTCCAATATCTTTTGCGGTGTTATCGCCTAACTTTGATGCAGTCAATGCATGTGAAAATTCGTGAATCGTAATGGAGACAAAAAACATCGGGAGAAATGTTAAAAATGAGATGAGCTTTTCACTTACTTGAATACCGTGCAAAATAAAAAATTCCTAACTCTAATAATTTATATATATACCAATATAATAAAATCAATTCTTATCGATGTTGATTTACATATAAACAATCAGGCACATATTTTTTCATTGCATTTTCCCAGGAGTCAGAATCAAGTAGGTAGGGTTTTAAATATTCCAAAAACTTTTTCCTTGATTCACTTGTTCTAAGTGAAACGGTACTTATTTTTCTGAGATTATCCTGAAGTTCTTTATATGGGTAATTCACAACGTCGCTGAACGATCCGCACTCCATCACTCTTTTAAATTTGAATTCCTCTGAAAAAGTATCCGGGTCTCCATCCCGGACAATCTATTTCTTTCCTTTTGCATAATTTAGAATATCGATAATTAATAACTTTTGTTACGCACTCTTTGGAATATTGGAAAAATGGAATTGTCTCATATTTCCTATAATTTCAACATTCCATCATTCCAAAAGTTGTTGATTGCATAAGGTGAGTTAATAATTCAATAAAATTTTTAAAATTGTCTAAATCATAATCTTTTGCGGTAATTACTTTTCCTTTAAATATTGATTCCTTCGCTTTCATAATCAAATCTTCATAAGCGGGAGAAATGATTTTCAATTTCCTGATCAATCTTATCTTTATTTTTCATCAGTGTAAAATAAGCTTTCCAGAATTAAAATGAATTCTGTCGAAGCTGCTTTGGTTCTATTATTCATCCTCTCGGATGAAAATCCCTGTGAACCTGCTTAATAAAGTCCCTGTCGATATGAGTATAAATTTGAGTAGTAGATATATCCGAATGGCCAAGCATTTCCTGGACAGCACGAAGGTCAGCGCCGCCTTCGATTAAATGCGTTGCAAACGAATGCCGGAAAGTATGAGGATGAACTTCTTTGGTTATACCTGATTCTTTTGTATAACGATCGACAATTTTCCACAAACCCATTCTTGAGAGTTTTGTTCCGCGCGTGTTGAGAAAAACAACATTCCCGCTTTTCATTTTTTTCTCCAACAGAGGCCTGCTTTTAGTCAAATATTCTTCAATCCATTTTATTGCACTGCTGCCGATAGGAACCAGCCGCTCTTTTGAACCTTTTCCGAAAACACGGATAACTTCATCGGCGAGAAATAGATCGGTTTTCTTTAAATTAATTAATTCCGAAACTCTTATTCCGCATGCATATAAAACTTCCAATATTGCTTTGTCCCTCAAACCGAATTTATCATTTGTATCCGGTTGAGATAATATAGCATCAACTTCGTTTATTGTTAAAACCGGGGGAAGTGTTTTTGCAAGCTTGGGAGGTTCAATCTTTTCAATCGGGTTTTCAAGAATATATTTATTAACAAACAGATAAGATAAAAACCCTTTTATGGATGAGTAGTATCTTGATGCCGAATTGCTGCTTAACCCAAGATTAAAAAGCGATTTGAAAAATTCTCTTAGGTGCTGATGTTTGATTTGCGAGGGATCGGAAATATTTATTTCTTCCAAAAAACGGATCAAACACGAAATATCATTTTTATAAGAAAGGATTGTATTGTTCGAAAGGTTCTTTTCAAGCTTAAGAATATTAAGATATTCATTCAGAAAAATTTTCATTGATCATTTTCTGCTTTTAACTCCCCTTTTTCCATTTCGTCCTGTTTCGGATAACGTATTCTATGGTGATGCTGACCGAGCAGTATGCTTATAAAAGATTCTTTAATTTTTGTTAAATCGCTCAGAGTAATCGGCGAGTTGTCTAACTGTCCGTCATCTACACGGCCTTTAATAATTTTAGTTATTACATTTTCAACCTTAGTTGCATTAGCATCTTCAATTGATCTAACGGACGATTCGCAGCCGTCTGCAAGCATTACAATTGCTGTTTCTTTAGTATCCGGTTTTGGTCCCGGATATTTATATTCATCAATATTTACTTTTTCTTCGCCATAAAGTTTTTTCGCCTTTTCATAAAAGTAGGAAATAATCATGGTCCCGTGATGCATCGGGATGAAATCGATTATTTCCTTCGGGAGATGATTTTTGTCTCCTAATTCGATGCCGGCTTTTACATGCTGCAATATTAATTGAACGCTTTCTTCCGGTGCTAATTTTTCATGAATGTTTTGATCGTTTAATTGATTTTCAACAAAATGCTGTGGCGTTAGGATTTTTCCGATATCATGGTAATATGCACCTACCCTTGCAAGTAATGGATTTGCCTGTATAGCTTCGGCTGCTGCCTCTGCTAAAGTACCCATCGTCATTGAATGATTGAATGTACCGGGCGCTTTTCTAGATAAATCTTTTAAAAGCGGCCTGTCAAAATTCGAAAGCTCAAGAAGGGTCAAATCGGTTGTGACATTAAAGATCTTTTCAAAGAATATTAAAATGCCGTATGTAAGTACCGGGCTGATGAGTGCATTCGATCCGGCAAAAGCTGCTTCGGTTAAAATTGTATTAAATGATGCGAATCTCTCCAAACCAAATGCCGATACCGAAATAAGATAACCTAATAAAATGAATAAAAATGATCTGAAAATTTGGGACCGGTTTTTAATATCACGAACAGTATAGGCGGCCAAAGCGCCTGCAAAAATATTCATTACCGCAAAGCTGTAATCGTTTCCTCTTATTGCGCCTGTAATTAATGACAAAATAACAGTTGAATAAAAACCGACTCTCGAATCAAAAATTATTGTCAGCAGCATTGAGGCCGTCGGGATAAAAATCAGCAGTTGAACCGGAGCGCTGACATTAATATAATTTATTAAGTGCGTAACGAATGATAAGAATACAAACAAAATTGCAATAAGAATCAATTTATAATTATCGAAAAAGATATTTTTCCTAAATAAGAAAAGATATATGCTGAACAGGCTGATTAAAAATGTAATGTGGAGGAAAATGCCTATCAACTGGATCAAATAACCTTCATCCCCTATTTTCTCTCCCTTGGCAGCTCTGTAGGAATCTATCTTAAGTTTGGCTTCTTGCGTTATCCTGTCATGCTTGGCAATTATTCTCTCGTTTTCGTTGACAATTCCGCTGTACTTTGAAACGTTGCTTTTTGCCTGTTCAATCTCTTCATCGGTAAATTTTTGATTATATATTATATTCGGCAAAAGAAAATGCAATGCGTATTCAGTCAAAGCTGCATCAATATCTTTGGATAAATTTAATTTTGCAATTTCATTTCGAAGAATCTCACCGGCACTTTCAAGGTTATAAAATTTATTTTTCAATTCTATATGGTCAACATTGCCGGTTCGGATTGCGATGCTGTCTTTTTGAATATTGGCTCCTTCATCGCTGATAACGCCTATTTTATAAATATTTGAATATATTCCTCTTAGTTGATTTGATAACGATTTAAGCGTCAGCCTGCGGCTTTGAGAAAGGCTTCTTTCCTGTTTCCTCAGAGTAAGAAATTTATTGAAAGAAGATGAACTTAAAAACGTCGGGTTAACATTTTGAAGCGTATCGTTCGAAAGATCGTTATCGATAACCGATGTTAAAAAATGGTTATAGCTTTCAAGTGAATCAAGAGTACTTTTTAGCCTGTTTTCCTGTTTTACGAACACAGGGTAAACACTGTTGGCAGCAACGGTAAGTTCTGATTGGTAAACTTTCGGATCTTTTAATATCGGAAAACTGAATGGAGCAATGAGATCGTCGTGAGTCCACACCGCACCTTCGGAAACTTCAGATTCAATAGACTCACCGCGCGGGAACATAAACACTATAGAAACGATGGTTACCAGTGCGATTAGTAATCTTATCCGTGCGCTGGTTTTAAATTTAAATTTTTTTGTTTCGGCCATTATGCTTCCCGTTTAGCTTTCAGAACCATTTCCAAAAACTCGGCAGCTCCGTCTTTATTGTTGTTATTTTTTGTAATAATGTTTGAAAGTCTTTTTATTTCAGGAACAGCATTGGCAACGGCAACTTTAAAGACCGGAGTTTTAAACAGGCTTACATCATTGTACCAATCCCCAATTACTGCTGCATGGTGAGGATTAATCTTCAAATATTTCAAAAGCCTTATTAAACCTTTTCCCTTGGAAGAACCTTTCCTGCGTATTTCAAGATAATAGGCTCTATCGTGTCTCTGCGATTTAAAGTATGAAGTATCCAGCCCAATGCTGTAAGGAAATTCCAATTTATTTTTTACATATTTCATCGATCTGTTGTCGTCGCTGACAATCACTACTTCAAGAGTGTTTCGTAAATAACTTTCATACGAAGGTGTTTGCTCATAAACCGCACCGAATTTTTCCATCAGTTTAGGTATAACCGAATTTTTCTCGGTATAGTAAATTGCATCACCATGACAAAGCGCAACATATAAGTCGAACTTTTCGGCGAAGCTTAGAGCTTTTTTTATATATTTTTCCTTAACGAAACTTTCATAAATAGTTTTACCTTCAGGAAAACTTTTTATTAAACAACCATCCAGTGAAATTAGAGGCGTATCTATACCAAGCTGCCTGGCATATTCGGTTAAATTGGAATGCAGCCTACCGGAAGCAAATGAAAATTTGACATCGTAATTGCGCAAAGCCCTTATCAAAATTTCGGTTTCTTCACCGATAATTCCATCATCGGTCAGTAAAGTTCCGTCGAGATCAAAAACGATAACTTTCAGATCTTTAAAATTATTTAAATTATCCATCAACCCTGAAATAATTAAGAATATTTATACTAATATAAGTAAGTGTAAAATAGAATTCATTAATACAAGACAAACAATTTTAACTCGCCAGTATTCACTTATCGATAAAATATTAAAAAATTCTATTCAAAAATATCAAATATATTTTCAAAGTACGGCGAAAAAAAATCATTTTATTAAGGTTTGCCATCCTAATTTGGCGAGATTTCTGTAGATAATTATAGCTGCAATTAATGCGACTAAAAAATAAATAAGTCCATGAAAAAAATTATCTATTATGACAGTACCGATTCCGAAAAGCAGCGAATAGACTAAAACGATCCCTAAAATCCAGCTATAGAATAAATAACCGAAGCCGGAGTCACTCTTAACATCAGGCAGCTTATCGGAAATTCTTTTCCAAAAAAATCCGCCCGGATGAATGTCTCTATAAAAACTAAGCAAAGCGTTTTCGTCGGTCGGTTTCGTTAAATAAGTAACAATGACCCAAACAATGGTTGTTATTGAGACCAGGTAAAATAGTGTATACGGGAAAGCTATTCCGAAAATATTTAATACCGGGAGAATGACAAAAGGAGTAATCATAGCGGAAATTTCCGACCAGGCATTTATTCTCCACCAGTACCATCTTAATATTAAAACCAATCCGAGTCCTGCACCGCATTCTAATATAAATTCCCAGGCACCGGAAATTCGGTTGATAAACAAAGTAACAAAAACCGAAATAAGCATAAGAACCAAAGTTGTAATTCTCGATGCAAAAACGTACTCTTTTTCCTCTCTGTTTTTTCTGAGGTAAGGTCGGATGAAATCGTTAATAATATATGAAGTTCCCCAGTTAAGCTGTGTAGCAATAGTGCTCATATATGCAGCAAAGAATGCTGCAACCAGCAAGCCTTTCAAACCGGCGGGAAGAAAATCCCTCATAGCATAAATATATCCCAGTCCTTTCTGATCAATTCCAAGATGAGGATAAAGAACTAAAGTGCAGAGACCGACAAGTATCCACGGCCATGGCCTTAATGCGTAATGCGCAACTTGAAAAAACAGGACAGAAAAGAATGAATGTTTTTCATCTTTTGCCGACATCATTCTCTGTGCAACATAACCGCCTCCGCCCGGTTCTGCGCCGGGATACCATGAGGACCACCAGATTATTCCTATGTATGCAAGGAATGCCGAAACCGTCAAAGCAAAAGCTCCGCCTACCGATGTAGATTCCGAAATGGTTGGGAAAAAATTGAACGCAAATTCAGGCAGCTTCTCCTTCAATCCAACGATGCCTCCTATTTGCTGTGAATTTACGACGAGCACAGCAAGTATAATTGACCCCGCCATAGCCATTACAAATTGAAAAGCATCAGTAATAACAACTCCCCAAAGCCCGGAAAGCGCCGAGTAAAGAGCAACAAAAAACATACATCCAAAAACATAGAATAAAACCTGTCCTTCGGGAATGTTAAATAAGCCGGTTAATATATCAACCATCGCTTTGTTAACCCAGCCCATTATAACGAGATTCATAAATAAGCCGAGATAAAGCGCTCTGAACCCTCGAAGAAAATGTGCAGGTTTGCCGGAGTATCTTATTCTAACAAATTCAACTTCGGTCATTATTCCTGCACGTCTCCAAAGTCTTGCAAAGAAAAATACGGTGAGTAACCCTCCGAAAGCAAAATTCCACCAAAGCCAGTTTCCGGCAACACCGTTTTTTGCAACTAATTCAGTAACAGCTAAAGGAGTATCGGCAGCAAAAGTTGTTGCTACCATTGATATCCCTGCTAAATACCATGGAAGATTTCTGCCTGAAAGAAAAAATTCATCTGTACTTTTTGATGCTCGTTTTGAATAATAAAATCCGATTAGGAGAGAAATTATGAAGTAGACGGCGATAATTAAGTAATCTATAAATTGCAAGTTGTATTTAAAAAAAATTTGAAAATACTGACTTAACGTAATTTATTTTTTCATTACGGTTATAAAATATATAATGCTTTTTTATTGTTTACAACAAAACAATCAAAATATTCAACAAAAAATTGCTGGTATATTTATGATTATTATTGGGAAGTAACCGATGTGGATTATGAAATCATTTTTAGGGTGAAGCTGTCCTGCTTATTTATTAAAATGGCAGGACAGTTTCAAATAAATGCTCGTCTTAAATCTTCGTCATTACGACTTTCATTACTTTTGATTCTTTATCCCCCTGGGTTACATACATTTCAACATCGATATGATTATCGTCTGTCAAAGTTACCGTTTGTCTAATATTCAAATCCTGCTTTGACATCGGTTCGTACATAGTGCCGGTGTAAGTGATGGTTTTGGAATCTTTATCGTAAGTACCGTGAGTTACCGTAGTACCTGTACCCAAGTTATCAATCCAGATACTTGTAAATTCTTGCTTATCGTTATCATATCCGTCAAGTTCCAAACCTTCGAACGGCATTCCCATCATTGTTCCGGTGTGAGTGATTTTCATATATCTCCCGCCGAGAATCATTTCAATTTTTGCAGTTCCTTCGATTGTCATTGGTTCCTCGGAAGTCTCGGACCAAAAAGTACTTATGGTTTTCCAATTTCCCTCATGTTTTTTGAACATTTCATGTGCCCAGCCCGGAGTCATATATTCCATCCAGGCCTTGTTTTGTTCAGATTCTTTATCCGTTTCCTGTGAAAACAAAAAAGATGCTGAAGTAAAAACAAAGAACAGACAAATTACTACCGAAAAAGATTTCTTATACATCTAACACTCCTTTTAATGAAAAAAATATTTAAAACGGAATCAATAAATTGCTGGAAATAAGAAGCGAGAAAATTGAGCCGAAAAACTATATATAGAAAACATGAAAGTCAATAGGTTATTTGCTGTTAATTTGACCAAAATTGAAATAAGCTTTGTATTAAAAACAATTTTTGTAATTAATTTGCGTGTTTGCAAAGATGCACAGCAGTATGTTTTTTCATTTTGATTTTTAGATTTCTCTGTTTGTTTAATTATAAATTCAAGTTATATTAGTTCAAATACAATATCTTAATTGGGAATTAAAATGTCTCGATTTAAACTATACATCGAATACGAAGGAACCCGCTACAGCGGATGGCAGATGCAAAAGAATTCTAAAACTATTCAGGGAACTATTTTAAGTGCAGCCGAAAAAATATTTAAAGGGCAAAAAATTGATTTGCAGGGAAGCGGCAGAACCGACAGCGGCGTGCATGCAGTATGTCAGATTGCTCATCTTGATGTAAAAACAGTTCTTGCCCCTGAAATAATAAAAATGAAAATAAATGACGAGCTGCCCTATGATATAAATGTTCTTGAAGTGGTAAAAACTCATCCGAAATTTCACGCCCGGCATGATGCCGTTAAGCGAAGCTACATATATCAGATTTCACGAAGAAGAACTGCATTCGGTAAAAATTATGTCTGGTGGATTAAAGATAAACTTAACTTTGAGAAAATGAATTCAGCTTCAAAATTATTTATCGGCATGCACGATTTTTCTTCTTTCTCAGGTGATGACCCGGACGAGAAATCGACTAAAGTACTAATTGAAGATATTCAAATGAAAGAAGCGGGCGACTTGATTCTTGTTAGAATAATAGGCTCTCACTTTTTATGGAAAATGGTCAGAAGAATGATTGGTGTTTTGGTTGAAGTTGGAAGAGGAAATTTTAATGAAACCGACGTAGTTAATTTTCTTGAAACCAAATCAAATATACCTGCTAAATATACCGCGCCTCCGTCAGGATTATTTTTAGAACAAGTTATCTATAAGGGCGATAAACTAAATAATGAATTAAAACCGGTTTTTCCAATTTCTCACATAAAATTTGAGAAAACTAAACTATATTAAAATTCTTTAATTTTTACTCTTCAAATACTATCCGCATAAATTTCCAAAGTGACAAACGACAAATTTTTCCTGCGGCATATCATTTAAGTTTATAAAAATTTTTTAACTCATCTATTCAAGAAGGTATAAATTTAATTCTATGGAGTATTGAAATGTCAAGATATGTTGCGATAATTATTTCTGCTATCCTATTTTTTACAGTTACTGTAAATTGTCA
>CAZKUR010000031.1:34534-43050 GCA_964556005.1 uncultured Ignavibacteriaceae bacterium
ATGTTGCGATAATTATTTCTGCTATCCTATTTTTTACAGTTACTGTAAATTGTCAACCAAAGAATAACCGGCCTCTTCCCCCTGTACAGCATGCGCCTAATAGGGAATTCCACATGATAAATCTTGATTTAAATTTTCACTTTGATATTAAGAAAAAGGAAGTAATCGGAAAGGCAACAGAGAAGATTGTACCGCTTCGTCTTAATTATAACACTGTAAAACTTAATGCCGTTGATATGAAAATTGACAAAGTAACTTTAGGCAGCAAAACTCTTTCCTTTAAATATGACGGAAAAATTCTTTCAATTAATTTAGATAAAAACTACGGATTGAATGACACTTTAACATATTCTATTAGTTATACGACAGTACCAAAGCAGGGAATATTTTTCATTCTACCCGATAAAGGTTATCCAGACCGTATACCTGAAATCTGGAGCCAAAGCGAATCCGAAGATGCACGTTATTGGTATCCGTGTCATGACTACCCAGACGATTTTTCTACAAGTTCGCTCACCGCCACTGTTCCTTCGGATTGGGTAGTTGCATCGAATGGGATACTTAAAAAAGTCAAAACAGATAAAGCAAATCATACAAAAACTTTTTACTGGGTAGAAAACAAGCCTCACGTCGTTTATTTAAATTCAATTGTGGCAGGCAAATACAAAATTCTTAAATCGAAATGGGATGACGTTCCTATTTATTATTATGTCGAGCCGGAATATGTTAAAGAAGCGGAATCAAATTTTTCTCATACTCCAGACATTCTCAAATATTTTTCAGATGTAACGGGATATCATTATGCATGGTCAAAACTCTCATTATCGGCGGTAACAGATTTTACCGAAGGCGGAATGGAAAACGTCTCGGCAATAACGTTAACAGACAGAACTTTTCACGATAAAAATGCGGACCCACAGGTTTCCACGACAGATCTTGTTTCCCACGAAACAGCACATCAATGGTTTGGAGATTTATTGACATGCCGGTCATGGTCGCAGGCGTGGCTGAATGAAGGATTCGCTACTTACTTTGAAGCATTGTACGGAAGGCACGCTTTCGGTAATGATCATTTTAATTATGAAATGTCGAAGGATCAGAAACAGGTAATTAGAGCTGATAATAGAGACCGTCAATCTACAATCTATAGAAGATACAATTCTCCCGAAGATGTTTTCAGTGTTTACATTTACCAGCGCGGAGCGGATATTTTAAACATGCTCAGAGGAGTTTTAGGCGATCAGCTTTTCTTCAAAGCTATTAAGCATTACGTACACGAATTTCAATTTCAAAATGTAAGCACACACAATTTAGCGGATGCAGTTCGTGAAGCAACAGGTGAAAATTTAGATTGGTTCTTTAAAGAATGGCTGCATAAAGCCGGCCATCCCGATTACGAAGTGAAATATGATTATAATGATTCAAACCACCTGTTAAATTTGACTGTTAACCAAACGCAAAAAGTCGACAGCCTAACTCCCGTTTTCAAAATGCCTGTAGATATTTATATAGTCACTCCATCGGAAAAAATAACAAAGAGGATTTGGGTCGACTCTCTTCAAAATTCATTTACTTTTGATGTTTCTGAAAAACCTTTAATGGTAAATTTTGATGAAGGTAATTTTATTTTGAAAGAATTAAATTTCAATAAATCGGTCGATGAATTAACTTACCAGCTACAGAATGATACTAATGCGGCAGGAAGAATTTGGGCAGTAAATCAACTTGAAAAAGAAAAGGGGGATACCGTTGTCAGCGCAATTACTCAAGCTTTGAAGGCAGATCCTTTCTGGGGAGTTAGAGCGGAATGTGCAACTGCACTCGCGAAATTCAAAAATAATGTTTCACAAGAAGCCTTAATTGCAGCTTTAAATGATAAAGATCCCAGAGTTCAGGTGATTGTGATAAATTCCTTAGCTAATTTCAGAAAAACCAATGTTGCAAAACTTGTTAAAGCAAAATTTGAACAAACAGATAATTATTTTGTAAAAGCTGCTTCAGTTACAACTTATTCAAAAGTGGATTCCAGTGATGCTTTACCTTTAGTTGAAAACGCGCTCAAGTTAAATTCATACCGGCAGGTTATCCGGAATGCCGCACTCAACGCCCTGGGAAATCTTGATTCCGTTAAAGCATATAATGAAGCAGTTACCTTTTCTGCTTACGGCCAGCCGCAAATGCTTAGAATATTCTCTATTGTATTTTTGATCCGGCATAATATCGATAAAAGTAAAACAATAAAACTCTTAAGCGAATATTCCAGCGATCCTTATTGGATAGCAAAACTAATTGCTGTTAACGGCCTGGGACAGGTCGGCGATAAAAGCGTAATTCCCCTGCTGAAAAAAATTGAAAAAGAAGATACGAATTTCAGAATCGTAGAAGGCGCTCAAAGATCAATTAACATGATTGAAAAACGAGAAGCTGGCGAGGGGAAATCTTAAGTTAATATAAGATTAATGTATTAAATTTAATTGTTCATTTTAAACAGTTAAAAAATTAATAGGAGTTTAAAAATGTATTTGCGGGCATGTCTATTGATATTGACAATGTCAATTTGCAGCATTCTATTAAATGCACAGGATAAAAGCACTAAACTTCCGCCCCAACATCACGCACCCAACCGGGAATTCAATATGCTGAACATCGATCTGAATCTTCATTTCGATTTGCTCAACAAGAAACTTTTAGGAGAAGCAACGGAAACTTTAATTCCTCTTAGAATGAATTATGATTCTCTTCATCTTGATGCCGTCGGTATGAAAATAATAAATATTGAAATGAACGGGCAAGATCTTCCATATAAATACGACGGGAAAAAATTAACTGTTGCTCTCGGTAAATCATACAACATCGATGATACGCTGACTTATGTAATAAACTATACAACAGTTCCAAAATCAGGAGTGTATTTTATTTTGCCGGATAGCTCATATCCCAACCGGACTCCTCAGATATGGAGCCAGAGTGAAATGGAAGATGCGCGGTATTGGTTCCCGTGTCATGATTACCCTGACGATTTTATAACCAGTTCAGTAACTGCAACCGTACCGGAAGACTGGACTGTAATTTCAAATGGGCATCTCGACAGTGTCGATGATGATCCGGTTGCAAAGCAAAAAACTTTTTATTGGGTGGAAGACAAGCCGCATGTAATCTATTTAATTTCAATTGTTGCGGGGAAATATTCCGAAATAAAAAGCAATTTCGGAGGAATACCTGTGGACTATTATGTCCCTGCAGATCAAGTTGAAAACGCAAAACAAAATTTTTCTTCTACACCAGATATTTTGAAATTTTATTCTGATGTAACCGGGCAGATTTATCCTTGGAATAAATTATCTTTATCAACCGTTTCCGATTTTACATTCGGCGGGATGGAAAACGTTTCAGCGATTACCCTTACCGAAGGTACATTGCATGATAAATTTTCCGAACCTCAGGTATCGAGTGTCAGTCTTGTTGCACATGAAACCGCCCATCAATGGTTTGGGGATTTGCTGACTTGCCGTACTTGGTCGCAGGCATGGCTGAATGAAGGATTTGCTACATTTTTTGAGGCTCTTTATACACAGCATGCTTACGGCGAAGATGAGTTTGATTACGAAATGAGACGAGATCATATGGCCGTTATTCATGCTGATAACCAGGAAAGAAAACCAACTGTTTACAACCGCTATAATTACCCGGTCGATGTTTTCAGTACATACATTTACCCGAGGGGTGCATCGATACTTAACATGATGAGGGGGATGTTGGGCGATTCGCTTTTCTTTAAATCAATCAGGCATTATGTGCAGAAATTTAAGCATGAGAATGTCGATACGCATAATTTTAAAAATGCCGTTCAGGAAGCAACCGGGTACAATCTCGAATGGTTCTTCAACGAATGGCTTTATAAAGCCGGGCATCCGGTGTTTGATGTTTCGTATAAGTATAATGAAACTAATCATAAACTTTTATTGACCGTTAAACAAACACAAAAAATCGATAGTTTAACTCCCGTTTACAAAATGCCGGTTGATATTTATATTGTTACTCCTTCGGAAAAAATAACAAAGAAAATTTGGGTCGATTCACTTCAAAATACATTTACCTTTAACGTTTCCGAAAAACCGCTGATGGTAAATTTTGATGAAAATAATTTACTGCTCAAAGAAATGAAATTCGATAAATCAAAAGAAGAATTAGAATATCAATTAAAAAATGATCCGAACGTCGCCGGAAGAATATGGGCAGCAGAACAATTAACTTCATTAAAGAACACACAAGCAGCCCAAGCATTAATTTATGCAATGAAAAACGATTCATTCCACGGAGTAAGGGAAGCTTGCGCAGGCTATCTTTCGAATTTTACTCCTGATAGTAAAATAAAAGAAGCTCTATTTTCTGCTTTAAATGATAAAGATTTAAGAGTTGTCGATGCTGCAATAAGAACACTCGGTAAATATAGTGGCGATGATGTATTCGATAAATTAAATTCTCTTTATGCCGGAAGTAAAAATTATTTTGTTAAAGCGGCAGTCGTTTCTTCAATTGCTTCTATCGATTCGGTAAAAGCGCAACCAATTATCGACAGCGCATTGGTTACAAACTCTTATCAAAACATAATTAAAGAAGCAGGCTTAAGAGCCTTAATAAAAATAAATCCTAAAAAAGCTTTTAGCACGGCATTAGATTTTGCAAGGTACGGACAACCTGACGGTTTAAGAGCAACAGCAATAGGTTTAATCGCCCGGCTCGATACAAGCAAAATCGATGCTTTAAATTTATTAAAAAAATATGCCGCTGATCCCTACATCTGGGTAAGAATGCAGGCGGTAGCCGGCATTGGTAAAATCGGAACTGTCAAGGATATACCTTTCCTTGAAGATAGAGATAAACAGGAAACCGACGGCAGAATTATAAAAGCAATTGATGAAGCGGTTGATTCGATAATGAATAAAGGAAATTCTTAAAAACAGCATAGCAGCCTACAAGGTCTGCACATCGTCATGCAGAGAGTAACCTTATAGGTTATCTATCGATTTGTATTTAAAGATGATATTTTTTCGCACAGCAAGATATGTCGAAAAGATGTCATCTTTTTTCACCACTCATATTTTAAGGTTGCCCGTCTATTTCCACGCTGCAAACTTTGGAGTTATTCACCTAAAGTTTATTTTTTACAAATAATTTCTTCAACCGTTTAGTTACCGGGTGGAGGAAAATTAAAATTGCTCTCACCCAATCCGGGAATTGCTGATCCAGTTTTGCATCAAAATCCCAATTGCTCATTTTAATTCGGTCATTCATAACGGCAGGATGTGATTCTTCAAATCTTTTTAAATTACCAAGGTCATCATAAGTTTGTACCGAATCTGCAAACTTGACAACTTCTTCATCGCTTCCGTAAAGTTTGTGGAAGTCGATGCGTTTTCTTAGAAGTGTATCGGGAGGACGCACATAACCGTAATGGTAAATCTCGGCATCGATATTTACTCTTTTTATTTTTGATCCGTTGCGGTGCCTGAAATCCATTGCATCACCCCATGAAATAATATCGGGATTTCTTTTTATTACCCTGACTTCCCTGATGTACCAGTTCCTGTAATTATCCTGGAAGTAATCGAAGCTGCCGTAAAAATGTTTGTATTTAAATCTTAACCCTTCAGCTTCAGGGTTGCTAAGATGCTTTCTCATTTCCGATTGAATAAGCGGAATATATTTTTCATGAAGCACTTCATCGGCTTGAATGTAAAAGCACCAATCGCCTGTACATTTTTCCAAAGCATGATTTGTTTCAACCGAAAGAAGTTTGCCGCCTTCACGCAGACTCATGTCCCATTCGGTATTAATAATTTTTATTTTATCGCTATTAATAGATTTCACTACTTCGAGTGTGTTATCTTCGGAAATTCCGACATTAACAATCATCTCATCGCATAATGGAAGAATAGAAAGTATGGCTTCTTTAAAAGGATAAAAATATTTTACACCGTTCCTTACAATTGTAAAACCGGAAACTTTCATAATCTATAATTTGAATTGCATGTTGTAAAGTCTTTGATATAGTCCGCCATGTTTCATCAATTGTATATGATTTCCTTCCTCAACAATTTTTCCTTTATCAATTACAATGATTTTATCAGCATTTTGTGTGGTTGAAAGCCGGTGTGCAATAACGATTGAAGTACGCCCTTTCATCAGTCTTTCAATAGCCTGCTGAACGAGAACTTCCGATTCGGTATCAAGCGAAGAGGTTGCTTCATCTAAAATTAGAATGGGCGGATTTTTAAGCAATGCGCGAGCAATGGAAATTCTCTGCCTTTCGCCGCCGGAAAGCTTAGTGCCGCGGTCGCCTATAACGGTATCATATCCTTTACTTAAATCCTTGATAAAATCGTGAGCATTTGCGGCTCTGGCAGCATCAATAACGTTATCCTGTGAAAGCTCGTTTAATCCGTAAGCAATATTGTTGCGTATGGTATCGTTGAACAAAATAGTTTCCTGTGTAACGATTCCCATCATACTTCGAAGAGAATTTATTTTTATGTTCCTGATATCCGTTCCGTCAATTTTTATACTGCCGGTTATAACGTCGTAAAACCTTGGTATCAAATCTACAAGGCTGGATTTCCCAGCGCCGCTTGGACCGACGATAGCAAGTATAGAACCTTTTGGAATTGTTAAACAGATTTCCTCCAGTATCATATCGCTGGTATCGTATTTAAAGCTGACGTTTTCAAATTCTATTTTATCCTTGAACGATTTAATCCCGACTGCATTAGGTGCATCTATAATTTGCGGTTTAGTATCTAAAATAGAAAATACTCTTTCGGAGGCGGCTGTACCTTCTTTTATGCTGTTGAACATTTGCCCGAATAATTTTAACGACGGCATCATCTGGAAAAAGACTCCGAGATAAAAAAAGAATTCTCCCGGCGACATGTTGCTTTTTCCGAGAACAATTTCACTGCCTATGAAGTAAAGAATTATGGTAACTGCAATAACCCCGATGAATTCCGTTATCGGTGCAGCTAATGCTCTTCTTCTTACAAGGCTTTTGATCAGATCGAAATATTTAATGTCTTTTTCCCTAAACCTGTCTATCTCGTATTTTTCCATCCCGAATGCTTTAACGATTCGCATCGCGCCGATTGTCTCATCCAGGATAGAGGTTATATCGGCGATTCTTTCCTGCGATCTTATGCTCCGGCGTTTTAAAGAATTTCCGATTTTCGCGAGGACAAAACCTGTGAGAGGGAGAACTATATAAATTAATAACGTTAGCTTCCAGTTAAGAATGAAAAGCGTGGCGGAGAAAATTATGATAAGAGTCGGATCCCTGAAGATGCTGTTTATTACAGCTATCATCGAGTCTTTAATTATCTGGACATCGTTTATTATTCTTGAAATTAATATCCCTTTTTTCTCTTCCGTAAAATATGAGAGGGACAGTTCATGAAAATGCGAGTAAAGATCGAAACGTATATCTTTTATCATTCCCTGCTCAACGGTGGACATGAAGAATGTCTGCAAATAAGAGAAAAGATTTTTTAAGAAATAAACAATTATCATCCCGACGCACAGGTAAACTATAAGATCTATCTTCGAGTATTTAGATGCAATCTCCGTAAGCGTATATGATAAATATTCCTTGAGATGAAAAAAACTAAAGCTTATAGGTGCGGTCGGCTGGGATGCCTGCGCCTGCTGGTTGAACAGAAGATTTATAAACGGCATAATAAGCCCGATAGCCAGTAAACTGAAGATGACGTAAAGTATCATCATTATGTTAGCCAGTATCAGTGGCTTTTTATACGGTTTTAGATACTTGAAAAATCTCCAGAAAACCTTCATTTTATGCCGGTATAATTGCTTTAATGCTAATTTAAGAGAAGTAAAAATAAGCATTGGTTCTGCGAATTGAAAGAAAGGGGAATATTCTGGTTTGGGCTGAAAAGATAAAGAGTTTAATTTGCGATACACCGCCATGGTGCGACCAGGGCAGTCCCGGTTTTAAAGTGTGAGAAAGTTGCCAGATGTCACGGTGCACCGTGACACTGTATGTTGGAAAGGATTAGAATCATAAATCGTTAATCATTGTTCTGAAATCAACCTTAACGAATGGTGAATATTTAGATAGATTAAATGAATTAACAAAAAAATAACTAAAATGTTTTCAACTTCGCTTGCTTTTGTTTTTTTTCTATTTTAGTGGTAATTATTCAATTTAATTTCTGAGGGAGGCTAAATGGTACGGGATAAAAATAGTTCGGGAAGAAAAGCCTTAACTTTTCATTTAATAGGTTTAGTAAAATTTACATTCAACTTTTCTTTTCGCAGAATTTCATTTCTTTTAATTAAAACAAAGCAATTAAAATTTATATAACAATTAATTAAATATATCAATACAATTACATTATTTATTTAATTGTATTTATCAGTATTTATTAATTCGTTTTATCTGAATAAAAGGATAGTTTTATGTCAAAAATAAAATATGTACTAATAATTATATTGCTGCTTTACGG
>CAZKUR010000032.1:0-4399 GCA_964556005.1 uncultured Ignavibacteriaceae bacterium
AACCGCACTCATGTTTCTATCATCGCTCTGGACATATGAATAAATATCGGCAGCCTGGGAGGTAGTAAGAACATCAAAAGCAACTCCGTCCACCCTGCATTCGTTCGCAATACCGTCTGTATAGTCAATCATAAACGAGCCGCCGCGGTAATTCAAAAGCCAATCAGCTTTAAGCCCTTTTTCCAATGCATGATATGTTATTCCGTATGCTTTTAAGTGGTCGGTTTGTTTGAGATCCATATAAATAAGAATTTTATTTTGGGGGTGGATATAAAAAGTAACGGCAAGTATTAGAAGAAAAATTTTAGATAACATAATTTATCCGATATTATAAAACACCAAAGGCGACCATAAAGATCGCCTTTTTTAATTTTTCATTAAAGGTAAATTTAAGCGGATTTGCGATCTGCCTCAAGATATATCGGTTCGGCACCGTATTCAACTACATCTTTCGTAACGATGCACTTGTCGATATTTTCTTTACTCGGCAAATCATACATAATATCGAGCATAAAATCTTCGACTATTGATCTAAGCGCTCTTGCACCTGTTTTTTTCTCCATAGCTCTTTGAACTATCGAATCTACTGCAAGAGGATCCAATTCCAGTTCGATTCCTTCCATCATAAAAAGTTTTTTGTACTGTTTAAGGATAGCATTCTTCGGCTGAATAAGAATGCTTTTGAACGCATCCTTTGAAAGAGAATGGAGAGGTGCAATAATAGGTACCCGCCCGATAAGCTCCGGAATCAATCCGAATCTTAAAAGATCCTCAGGCTGAATGAATTTCATTAACTCGTCATCACTGATTTTTCCCTTTAAGTCGGACGAAAATCCAATCCTGTTTTTATTTATCCTCGCTGCAATTATTTTATCGATTCCCTCAAAAGCGCCGCCGACAATAAATAAAATATTTTTTGTATTTACATTTATTAAGCTTTGTTCGGGATGTTTTCTTCCGCCTTTTGGAGGAACGCCGGCAACAGTACCCTCAAGAATTTTTAACAATGCCTGCTGCACCCCTTCGCCGGAAACATCTCTGGTAATCGAGGTGCTTTCACTCTTGCGAGCAATTTTATCTATTTCGTCGATGTACACAATTCCTTTTTGGGCTCGTTCAAGATTATAATCAGAAGCCTGAAGAAGGTGCACTAAAACCGTTTCAACATCATCGCCGACATACCCGGCTTCGGTGAGTGTTGTAGCATCGGCGATTGCAAACGGCACATCGAGAATTTTTGCCAGTGTTTGTGCAAGTAAAGTTTTTCCAACACCGGTTGGACCGATTAAAAGTATATTACTCTTTTCTATTTCAACATCGTCAAGTTCAAAAAATGAAGTCTTCGAATTTATTCTTTTGTAATGGTTGTAAACCGCAACCGACAATATTTTTTTAGCCCTGTCCTGACCGATCACAAAATCATCGAGAGACTTTTTAAGTGTTGCAGGTGTATGATAATTATAGCTGCGTGTCTTATTGTTGCTGTAAGCAGCCATATTATTTTTAAGAATATCTACACTGCTGCCGACACAAATATCACATATAAAAACGTCGGGACCGGCAATCATGCTGCCGACTTCCGTCCCGTCTCTTCCGCAAAAAGAACACTTAACAGATTTTTGATTTGTTTTTTTAGCCATGCTTGTTATTAACCCGGTTTTTCATTTAATTTTTGAATATGTTCACGCGCATCATCAAGATATAACGAGTTTGGATAATTTGCAAGTAAATTTTCGTAAGATTTGATGGCTTTGGGAATATCAAGAACTCCTAATTCATAAACATTACCTAACAAATATAAGGCTTTATCGGCATAAATATTCTTATCCTGCTCACCTGAAATTTTTTGCAGCAAATTTATACACCCTGACCAATTATTCAGCGCCAGTTCCATTTCAGCTTCTTTTAATTCCGCAAGCGAATGCAGGACAAATGCCTGCTTATTTTCCGAAATTATTTTGAATTTTTCGGCCGCACCGGCAAAATTATTCTGCTCGGCGAAGAATTCCGCCTGAGCAAAAATGGCCAGATCGGTCGAATCGTTCATTTTGGGATTCAAAAGCAAAGACAGTTCGATCGCATCGTTCGCATAGTTATCTTTTAAATCGCTCAAATCAAATGCCAGTTCTTTATTTGCTTCGGCAAAGTTACCTTTAAAAAAATCGATTTTTGCAAGCTGGTAATCCGCAAAAGTTTTCGATTCCGAAGGCGCTTTCGGATCTTCACTTATTTGCTTAAAATATTTACCGGCAGAAGTTAAATCTCCCTTTTTAAGAGAAATTCTGCCGAGATCTTCCAGCGATTTAATTTTATAATTAGAAGCCGGAAAAGATTTAATTATATTTTTAAAATCGCCGGCTGCTTCATCAGGCTTATCCTGTATCAGAAATTTTATTTCGCCAATTCGATAAACAGCTTCGGCAGCAATATTCGAGTTCGGGTAAAAATTAATTATCCCACGGTATGCAGAAATAACACTATCTATTCGGGGAGAATTTTCGGGAACGGTTTGATAATACGGTTTCCATGAAGGTATCTTATTATTTATTTCTTCCTTTACTACTTCTTCCAGCGTTTTGGCATATCCCAATTTTGCATTTGCAACAAGCGATGAGCCGGGGTACTTGTCTATTAAATTTTTAAATGCATCGGCTGCAATTTTAAAAGATTTCCCCTGGTAAGCCATATAAGCGAAATTGTACAGATCAACCCCATTGTTTTCATTTTTATCGTCTATCTCTTTATAAACATCGTATGCTTTGGCAAAATTATTATCTTCTATGTATAAACGTGCAAGAATGTAAGAGATGCTTAAATTATCGTAATCATTGTTGTCTTCAAAAACGGCGATAGTTGCTTTCAACGCATCGGGTTTGCTAGTATAGGTTAAAATTCTTGCCTGTACAATATTTCTTTGATTAGGATCAGACTTTAAAATCGAGCAGTATTCTTCGGCGGCATCTTTATACCCCATCGTCAATGAATAAATGCTCGCAAGATCAAACGAATAAGGATTAGGATTCTTTGCCAGATCTTTTCCTTTTTTCAGGTATTCGGCTGCTTTATCGAATGCTCTTCTGCCAATAGCGTAGTTTGCAATCGTCCTGTAATTCATCGCAGATTGCGGTAGCTTGTTGAGTGCTTCTTCCCATATTTTATATGCGCCCTGCTCATCGCCTTTCAAAAAAACAGTAGTACCGAGCATTCCGTACAAATTAATATTATTTGGATCCTTATTTATTTGCTGTTTAATTAAATTTATTGAGGAGTCGTATTCCTTTAGCTGGATATAGACATTATTTAGGGTTTCAAAATACTGGTAATTATCCGGTTCCCGCTTAATAAGCTCTTCAAGCAGCGGTTTTGCTTTTTCATATTCCGCAGCATCATAAAATCTTTTTGCAAGCAGAAAATGATTATTTATAAGCCGGTTCTGCGCGAAAATACCGGCTGCTGAAATTATTATAAATGCAAGTATAAATTTTGTCTTTATCATAGCTCAAAGATACTAAAATAAAAAAGGCGTTCAAGAGACTTAATGATACAAAGGATTGGGTGGAAATGTTTCGAAGTAGTATGACTGTACTACTAAGGAAAGGGAAAATGATAAGGTCATCATACTGGAATATTATTTTCTTATCAAGTTATACCGTAAACACGTAATCATCGAATGATAAAAATTTAAGTTTAGTACCTTGTTTTTATAAAATCCGATATTTAATTTTATTTCGTAATTAAAAGTTCTAGGGGAAATCAAATGAAAATTTACTTTAATTACAGACTTACTGATAATTCCTCATCTGTATTAATTCCAAGTTTAAGGGAAACCTTTATAATTTACCCCCCCCCCGCAAATCTATTCACAAAAAATATTTCTATAGGCAATGATGAAAAACGGGGAAATCATTATTGCGGAGAAAGAGTATTTTACGGGTTTTACATAGCTTCAAAAAAGTAAAGTTATTTCTTTCCCTGTTTAATAACCTTTTGGTTATAATTTTTTAAAAGGATAAAAGATGTTGAGTTTAACGAAATCCCGCTTTGCAGGAAGATTGTTATTATTCATTTCGTGCGTATTATTATTTACGAGTTTGTACAATGAACATGCGGATTCAGCATTTGCACAGGAGTACAAACCACAAAACCTATTTAACAAAAAAGAAGAACCAAAGAAATTTAGAGAAAATGATGAAAATGTTAAAGAAGATGCGCTGCAAAAAGTTAAATCAAATAAGGATTTGGAAGTCACTAAAATAAGTAATGATTTCTATAAAATAGAAAGAAAAAGTACCGGTGAAGCTTATATTGAAGATTTAGGTAATGAGGTAATAAAAAATAGAAATGATAATGTTGATAGTATGGTAATATATGTTTATTCAATCGATACTTCTAAATTTTC